>CAZDYY010000183.1:0-4612 GCA_964509745.1 uncultured Legionella sp.
ATACGACCATCAATTATCTTGGAAAAATAACCATCAAATAGCGTGCTCACGCTCAGAATCAGGTACAGAAGACGCTTATACCCGGTTTGTTCAAGGCCAGCCAGAAGCAAAAGCACTGAGTCGGGATCAGTTTAACCAGTTATCTGCGTGGATTAAAGAATTAACCCCGGATGCATTGAAATGCATTGAGGCAACATGTTTCATTACTCGATCCACCTGTGTCGAACAGGCTGTGTGTGAGACAACCGGTAAAAAGAAAGATGAATTGCCCAAAGATAGCGAACAATTTATTACGTTTGTGGTCACTGAATGTCCCGATGTGTTACCCATCTGTTATATGTTAAGTCCCGAATCGATTCAATTGTTAAAATATGCTTATTATCCTGACACTCACGCCCGACATATGCTGGATATGGAAGGCGGGAACAACATGCTTGACAATATTGTCAATGGAATACGTGGCAAAACGCTGGATTATAATCAGGTTAATCTTTGGCTGGCTCGATGGATAATCAATATTGCCGGCTTGAATGGCCATGTTTCATATAAATTGAATGAAAAGGTTGAATACAAAGGCTCTAACTATCTTCTAGCCTCTTTGGCCGAGTGTATTTTTGCATTGCGAACTGAATTGACTCAATTATTACTGGACCCACAAAACCAGGTCATCAATCATTATCTGGCATTCAGGGCAGAACAATTGGGCTTCAAGAATACCCGCGACAACAAATGCAAATATCTTGCCAGTCTTGCTGCACTAATGCGAGAGTACACCCCGGCTACAGGTTCTGAAATTATGGCCTGGTTCGACAACCTGGATGAAAACACGCAAACCGCAAAACTGGAGCTTTTCCAGCAAAAATTGACAGCAACTACCGTTACGCCGACCTTCCAGCCCGTCATTATGGAAACGTTACGCAAAATGGGTTGCACCGTCGCAGAAACCTTGACTCTGTTTGCTGAAATTCAAAGCAAGGCCATGCAAGTCTATTCCGGGACAATTGCCGATAAAACGATACCAGTTTGTTTCAGGGATGTCGCATATAAAAAAGAACTGGAACCGATTAAAAAATACTATGATAAATACAACAAGATTCCTGAGCTGGAAATTGATTCAAATGGATGCGTAAAGGCAATAATAACTGCTTTGGAGCTGGAAGCCTTGATGAGTACAGGACCTGCCAAATCAGGAACATAGGGGAATGGCGGCACAATGCTATAATTTTTTACGTCAGGCTATGCTGGGGAAGGGTTAAATTCCCCAGCGATTCAAGAGCAGACTGATTGCCATCTCCCTGTCTTTATAGTTGTTTTTGGTTCATATCAAATTTACGAAAACCCTTTCAACTGCAACCACTGGTGTAGTATCCACCGGATACGCTGTTGCGACCGGGACATTCAACGTATTAAATATAGTCTGTCCCGATACGGGAGCAACAGGAGCAAACGCACTCTGCTGCAACAGTTCCGTTACGGATTTATCCGGCGTGATTTTCTGGGCCAAAAACAGGGTCTCACTGGCTTGTTGTTGGGACTGTTCAATCAAACGTCTTGTGTCTTCAGCCGATTGAGCCAGGTTTGTCATTCTGGATTGCAATGATGAAATGTTTTGTTCTTTGACCTGATTGTCTGTGTTTAATCGAGCAAGTTGCGCCTCCCCGTTTTGAATAGACTTCTCTGAACTCTTTAAGTCAGTGCGATTTGATTCCAGATTTTTGAAACAGAAACTCCATTGTCTGAAACGGTTAAAACCCTGCACTCCGAAATACCCGCCCGGCATGATTGCCATGATGCCTGCCAGCACGGAGACTGTCGGAAGGGCTCCACCAATCACCAAGCCGCCAAAAACCCATGATGCGGCTGATAGTACGCCATTCAACAAGGCGTATCGGCCGTTCAAACTGACCAGTTTCTCATTCTCATGAACCAAAGTCTCCAGATCTTCCACCTTGTCTGACGCAGTTGTAATCGTACTTTCTACAACCAGGCTGGATGCTTTGTTTTCGTGTATCTGGTCATACAATGCATTCATTTTTTCTTGTATTGTGTTGATCTCGTTATTGATTTTGGCCAATTTGCACTCGGAGTGCGTCACGTTATTTTGATGTTGGAGGTATTTTTTTAATTGACAAGCGATATCATGCAGGGCGCGTGCAGGGGATGATTCTTCTGACCAGGTCAGCTGCTGAACGATTTCAACCAGCACTGGCCATGATTGTTCCCGGGCCTGTGTCAGACACACTGACATCCGTTGATTGACTGCCGTTCGTGATGCCATGATTTGTTGATCAAGAAGTTCTTTGGTTTTTGAGGATAATTGTCCTTCCCATTTCACATCCGAAATTGATGGCACTGGATATTGCTCTCGAATGGTTTGACGGAATTGTCTGTTGTCAGCATTTATTTGTCTTTGTTTCTCACGTCCGGCAATACCGGACGATTGTATATTCAACGCATGAATCGTCAATTGATGCGTTTGGATGTCCGAATTCAATTGAGTCATGCCATCTTTCAGTTTGTGATTATATCTGGTGTCAGCAGAATTTTTGGCCTGTTGAATAGCATTCTGCAACCCCCTGAAATTCGCTGCAGACAACTGTTGTTGTACAATAGCATGCAAGTGAAAGTATGCATCTGGCTTGATGTTAAACCAGGCTTGCACCAAATTTTGAGCCACTGCTGCCAATCGGGCTTTCTTGCGAAGCTCACGATCCGCATGATGCCTTGCACGTTGATTGTCACGCTGGGGACGTGTTTTAATGTCCTGTTGTGTGGTGCTTATGCGAGTTTCCAAATCTGAAAGATGACTGCTTGCTGATGATTCTTCTTTTCGTAGTGCTTGCAATTTCTTGTCGCGATTTTCCCAGTTCCCAAAATTAATATAATCCAGTATGCTTTGACCGGTCTTTTGTGTGAGCTGTTTCTGATCATCCTTGTGCTTGGCTTGCAATTCGACCAGTCTATCCTTAACCGCTTTCTCGCACTGTTCCTGTTTTTGTTTTGCCAAAGGCATTTGATTTTCCAGATCCCGCAATATCGTTTCCAGTTGCGAGTCTTTGTCTGCTGTTTTCTGATCGGCAGCTGCCGCAATATCATCCTCGTTAACCTGGTTCAATAGCGCTTGATTGATGAGACTCTGCAGGGTTTCACTCAGGGTGTTTTGACGCTCCAGGTTCAAACTGGTTTGTAACACGTCCTGTTGTTGCTTTAACTGGACAATACCGGCATTACTAAACTGTATTTTTTTTTGAATTAAATCCGGATTATCATCACTGGCTTGCTGTGCATCCGCTTTCGCTTCCTGTTCATCCGCCAGTTTTTGGGTTTGAGCCGCACTCAGTTGCAATTGGTAAATCATGTCATGCATTTCTTGCTGTTGTAATTCTTTCATCGATTTTACGAAACGTTCAATCACAGCCGCTATGGGCTTTTGTTGCAGAAGGGTTCTTTTGATGATATTAAAATTCGTGTCATCAGGAGCCCCCAGCCACCCTTGGGTGATAGCAGACAACCTTTGTCTTGCGGTTTGATCAGTCAACTGTTTGAAATTGTACATGAAGACTCCAGAATTAAATTGACGTGAACTAAATCAGTTACAGCTAATAATTTCAATTACGCGGTGATTATGCCATAAAACCCATTTTCTGTAAATATTTTGATCAGACCTGGTTTCTGTTAAATAGCGCAAAACTCAGTAGCGATTGGGTTAAACGTAAAATTTGTTAAAATCGCAATCTTCGTGCTCAATACAACCTGCCTTTCATCAAGGGGGGGAAATTGTTATGTACACAGCAGTTGATTTATTGTCTGTTTCGCTGGTTTAATATATCAATTTTGGTAACTGCTTACCCCGTACATCATCCGCTAATCGGTTTTTTATTGCCAAAACTTGACAAAACACATAGCGGATGATGTGTGAGTAGTTACCAATTTTGAACAAAACCAAAGCGAGATACGATCATGAAGACCCTGAGCAAGGATATGCAGGCAGCCATTACCCCGGAAATCGCGTTACAACTGCTCAAGGAAGGTAACAAGCGATTTATCAACAATTTGAAAATTAACCGTAATTTGCTTCAGCAGGCAAATGAAACCTCCGACGGGCAACATCCTTTTGCTATCATACTTAGCTGTATCGATTCGCGTACGTCGGTTGAAATTATTTTTGATCAGGGCCTTGGAGATGTTTTCAGTGTCAGGATTGCCGGTACCATCGTCAATGAGGATATTCTGGGTTGTCTTGAATTTGGCTGCAAGATTGTCGGTACCAAGCTGATTGTTGTACTGGGTCATACTCGTTGCGGTGCAGTCAAGGGAGCGTGCGACCATGTTGAAATGGGACACCTGACCACTTTGCTCAAGAAAATATCACCAGCGGTCGATGCAGAAACATCGTTTACAGAAGACCGAAACTCCAGTAATGATGCTTTTGTAGAACGAGTCAATGAATTGAATGTCAGACGGTCGGTTCAGGAGATAATCAATCAAAGCCCCATCATCCGGGAGCTGATTGAGAAGGGCTCATGCGGAATTGTCGGAGGCATACATAATATTTCCACCGGTGAAGTCACATTTCTGGATTAATTGTAGTCTGTGTTGCATGTTGCCCGGG
>CAZDYY010000184.1:0-4609 GCA_964509745.1 uncultured Legionella sp.
GACGGCATTTGCCTACGCAGGACAGCATACAGGCGGATATTTCACAGGCATGCTGGGAGCCGGGGCTGAAACGCCACCAGTCCTGAACCAGCATCTGCGTGGTTTTGCCGAGATTGTTGCAGGCACCGGGGGAGGTGCCGGTCTGGATATTGGCCAGGGGGCATTGATAGAACCTGTGCTAGGTCTTGATTATCGCATCAATAATGCACTGGGACTGCAGGCATCCGTTGGCCGATTGATGGCTCTGCAGGGCAAATTCAATTCAACAACCATCAATGGGGGATTTTATTACAAGTTCTGGAGTATTGCCTGACAGATAGCCTGACGATAAAAACCCTGTTGACACATAACATGTAACGCTATACCATTACATCAATGCAAATTGACATGGGGGTTACATGCTGCAACCAGTTTCAGCAACAACGTTTTTATCACTGGCACAATCCGCCAGACGGGTGGTGATCTCCCGGGAAATCATGGCCGATCGCCTGACCCCCATCGGGATTGTTGAGCATTTGCCAGACGAAATGCAGGAAGGAGCGATTCTTGAGTCGGCCCTGAATCAGGATGAATCCGGACGCTACTCCCTCATCACCTTTGGCATCATGGCGCAACTGCGCGTACAGGATGGATGTGTTTACCAGCGTATTGGCAGCCATGAGACATCCTGTACTGAACATCCCTTTCACGCCTTGCGGGAACTGATCGCAGAACTTGATTGCAGTGATCCCTCGTTTGCAATGCAGGGCGCAATCGGGGTTTGTACTTATGATGCAATCCGCCTGTTTGAAACCATTCCGGATCGCCATGCGACAGCTGGCGATCCGCCGGAAATGTTGTTTAATTTTTACAAAACCATGCTGCGATATGATCACCATCAACACAGCTTGATGATTAGCGTAGTTGTTGAAACAGGTGATAATCCACTGCAAGACTACCAGAACACGCTGCAATATATTGATAGCCTGATTGACAAAATTGCGGCTCCCGCACGTTTGAGTCCAAACCGGAGCAAACAGCCGGATACGCCGGTGGATACAGATATCAATGATGCTGAATTCGCAGATTTAATTGCACAGGCCAAAGCGCATATTATTGCCGGTGATGCCTTTCAAATCGTCTTGTCACGCCGCTTTCAAAAACGCTATACCGCCACACCACTGGAAATCTACCGGGCATTGCGTCGCGTCAGTCCGGCACCATACATGTTCTATTTGCCCGTTAACAACGGCTTCATTGTGGGTGCCTCTCCGGAGAAATTCATCAGCGTGCACAAAGGGGAAGTGGCCATCAATCCCATTGCAGGAACCCGCCCGCGCATGAATAACATGCCGGACGAAACCATTGCCAACAGCTTGCTGACAGATGAAAAGGAATGTGCCGAGCACATGATGCTGGTTGATTTGGCACGCAATGATTTAGGCGTGGTATGCCAGCCGGGCAGCATCAAAATCCGGGAATTGTTGCACGTGAAACATTTCTCGCATATCAGTCATATTACATCAACCATCACAGGTCAGTTACGGGATGACAAGGATGCGTTTGATGCACTGGCTGCAGCATTTCCAGCCGGAACGTTAAGCGGTGCGCCGAAGATCAGTGCGATGAGCATCATCGATAAACTGGAAACCTCAAAACGTGGCATGTATGGCGGCATCATTTGCCGGATTGATTACCATGGCAATCTGGACAGCTGTATTGCAATCCGCATGGCAATGTTGAAAGAAGGACTGGCCACAGTGCGCACCGGCGCCGGGATTGTTTATGACTCAAATCCTGCATCGGAGGCCAGTGAAACGCGCCAGAAAGCACGTTCCATGCTGGCTGCATTGTCACTGGCCGAGAAAGGACTGGCATGATTTTGATCATTGATAATTACGACAGCTTCACCTACAACCTGTACCAGCTCGTCGCGCAGCTGAATACCGTTGTACGGGTGATACGCAACGATAAAATCACGGTCAATGAAGTGAAACAACTGCACCCTGCAGGTATTATTTTATCGCCAGGACCTGGCCGTCCCGAAGATGCCGGCATTTGTGTGGATTTGATTCGAACACTCGATCCAGAGACCCCGTTGCTCGGTGTTTGTCTTGGACATCAGGCCATTGTCACAGCGTATGGCGGCAGCGTGATTACAGCGCCGGAGATCGTGCATGGCAAGCCCGCAGATATCCATCACAACAAACAAGGCATTTATCAGGGCCTGAGCATGCCGTTTCAGGCAGGACGTTACCACTCGCTGGTAGCAGAACGCGCTGCATTACCGTCAATATTAACGATTGAAGCAGAAAACACTGCCGGTTTAATCATGGGGATACGTCACATCCACTTGCCGGTTTTCGGGGTGCAATTTCACCCTGAATCGATTTTAACCCCTGAAGGAAATCGCTTGCTGACCAATTTTGTGGGGAATGTATGCCACTGAACGATTGCCTCGTGAGATTAATGCAGGGACAACCACTGGATGTCTCGCTAAGTCAGGGATTCATGCGCAGCATTCTGCACGAAGATGCGAATTCGTTGCAGACAGCTGCATGCCTTGCCCTGTTGCGTGCAAAACCAGAAACGCCGGATGAACTGATGGGCATGGTTTCTGTTTTGCAACACAACATGATTCCTCTTCATACCCCGCACAGGGTCCTGGATATTGTCGGAACAGGTGGCGATTGCAGAAATACCGTGAATATTTCAACCGGCAGTGCCATTTTGGCCGCCAGTTGCGGGATTAAAGTCATCAAACATGGCAACAGGGCCGTGTCCTCCATGGCCGGCAGTGCCGATGTACTGGAAGCCTTTGGCATTGCCATCGGTCTACCACCGGAAAAAATCGTCAAGTGTCTGGAGGCATGTAACATCGGCTTTTGTTTTGCACCGGATTTTCATCCGGCACTTCGCCAGCTAAGGGCTCTGCGTCAACAACTCGGCATACCAACAACACTGAATTTGCTGGGGCCATTACTCAATCCGGCGCGACCAGACCATGTATTACTTGGCGTTTATCGCGATGAATTGCTTGAACCCATGGCAGGCGCTTTGCAGAAACCGGGTACGCTGCGCTCAATGGTGGTCCACGGCTGCGATCTGGATGAATTAAGCTGTGCGGGAGTTGCCCGGGTGATTGAAGTCACCCCGAACGGTATGCACGAGTATTGCATCAATCCTGTCGCACTGGGTTTGTCACCATGCACGGTTCTTGATTTGCAGGGCGGACACGCGCGGGACAATGCCCGGTTGTTACTGGAGGTATTTTCCCGCGGTAACTCAACCAGACACCGGGCCATAGCTGATACGCTGGTGTTGAATGCAGGGGTTGCCCTGTACCTTTATGGTTTGCATGCATCCATTGAAGAAGGGATCGCGCATGCACAGGATAATTTAATGCACGGGGCTGTCATGGCCTTGCTGGATAAATGGGTGGAGTATTCCAATGACTAATCGACTGGCACCGATCATTTTACAAAAACAACACGAAGTAGCTCAGCTGTATGCCATGCTGGACAACCAGCCTGATCACGCTCTTGGACAAATTTTGCAAGGCAGGCAAACACGTCTGGCAGACAAAAATTTCAAACAGGCATTGCGCGGGGCATCGCTGGCAGTGATTGCAGAAATCAAGCGAAAATCACCCGGCAAAGGCTTGCTGGCAACGATCGAAGATCCGGTGCGCCTGGCAAAAACCTATGCTGAACATGGCGCGAGCGCATTATCAATCCTGACAGACCGCATGTATTTTGGTGGCTCACTGGATGATTTAACCAGGGTATGCAAAGCGTCCGGGTTTCAATGCCCACCCGTGTTGCGCAAGGATTTCATGCTGGATGAAATTCAAATTGCTGAAGCCATTCTGGCCGGTGCCGATGCGATATTATGCATCGTAGCGGTTTTGGGCCATCGAACAAAACACATGGTGGACGCAGCACACAGGATGGGGATTGATGCTCTGGTGGAGGTACATGACCGGCAAGAACTCGAGATTGCATTGTCATACGGAGCGGAGATCATTGGTGTAAATAACCGGGATCTGACAACGTTTGCCATTGACACACAACAGGCGCTACGAATGGCAGAGGATATACCCGCAGGGATCATTCGCGTTGCAGAATCCGGCATCTTCGAGCCGGAGCTGGCCCTGAGTTATCGTCAGGCAGGTTTTGATGCCGTATTAATCGGTGAGGCACTGGTGACAGCAAAACATCCCGGTGACCTGATTCGTGCGTGTCGCCATGGATAAACCGTTGATAAAAATTTGTGGAATCCGTACCCCGGAGCTGGCTTACGCAACCGGCATGGCCGGTGCAGACTTTATCGGAATCGTCCTGCATCCGCAATCCAGGCGTTTTGTTGATCTGGATACGGCCAGATGCATTGCAAATGCGACAAAAGATGCGGGAGTGACTCCCGTTGCCGTATTTGTCGATCACAATGCCCTTGAGATGCAGTCGATTTGCCAGACCACCGGCATTTCCGTGATTCAATTGCACGGCAATACTTCAAAACAGCAGCACACGGCTTTGCCTGCCGGTTATCAACGGATTTATGTGCAAACTGTTGATGACCATATGTGCCATTCCCGGGATTACCTGTTATTCGACAATCCAGACCCGGG
>CAZDYY010000185.1:0-1534 GCA_964509745.1 uncultured Legionella sp.
CCCGGGCTTGCCTCAGGGTGCCCCTGAAAGCCAAATGCGCGCTTTTCGCGATGCATGATACCCTGCAAACTCTGATCGAACAAGGATCGATGGGTCACCTGCAAACAGCCGGGCAAACTGGCTTCATCAATGGCAAAGCCGTGATTTTGGCTGGTGATAAAAACCCGTTGCGAGTTCACATCAAGGACGGGATGATTTGCACCATGATGACCAAATTTCATTTTCAGTGAAGTGGCACCACAAGCCAGGGCCAGAATTTGAAAACCAAGGCAGATTCCAAATACAGGCACATCGGCTGCAAGAAATGCTTGTGTGGCACGAATCGCATAATCACAGGCAGCCGGGTCACCCGGTCCGTTAGATAAAAACACACCGTCAGGATTCATGGCCATCACATCAGCCGCAGATGTTTGCGCCGGAACCAGAGTTAAATGGCAACCCAGATCATGCAGAATACGCAGAATGGTTTGCTTCACACCAAAATCATACACCACCACATGATACCGCAGGGGTTTGGAACCAGCACCCCACTCACCCCGACCTTCATGCCAGCGCTCAACGGTTTGCCGGGAGACCATTTTTGCCAAATCAACCCCGTCAAGCCCCGCAAAAGAACGAGCCATCTCCTGTGCCTGCTGCACCTGATCAGCATCCGTACTGATGCATGCACCAATCGCACCGTGTTCACGCAACCGGTGGGTCAGCTGGCGTGTGTCGATTCCGGATATCGCAACGACTCCATGCTTCTTCAGCCAGTCCGGCAGGGATTTTTTTGAACGATAATTACTGGGTGTGTGAACACAATCACGCATGACCAGACCCTTGGCCCAGACTCTGGATGACTCCATATCATCAGGATTGCAACCCGTATTGCCAACGTGTGCAGTGGTGAGGGTGATAATTTGACGGGCATAGGACGGGTCAGTCAGCATTTCCTGATACCCTGTCATTGCGGTATTGAACACCAGTTCGCCAACACAATGTCCATTGGCGCCCACAGATTCACCTTCAAGCACAGTACCGTCAGCAAGAACCAGGATGGCGGGTTTATTGATCATGCACGATCCTTATTTATTTGCACAAAACCGTATGCGTCATTTTGCAAGAAGCCTTGTGCAAATTACAACTACATATCTTCAAAAAATTTCTTTACCCCGTCAAACCATGAGCTTGACCGCGGAGAATGTGCACTTTTGCTGTTATCCAGAGATTCCTGAAATTGAGTTAACAGTTCCTTTTGCTCTTTGGACAAGTTTACTGGCGTCTCAACTGCCACTTTACACAATAAATCCCCGGTAGCGTAACCACGGACAGATTTCATGCCCTTGCCGCGCAAGCGGAATGTTTTGCCTGTTTGTGTTTCAGCCGGAATTTTCAGGGTAACACGACCCTCAAGTGTAGGCACTTCAATGGAACCGCCCATGGCTGCAGTGACAAAACCAATCGGCACTTCACAATGCAAATCACCATCCTGTCGCACAAAAATGGCATGAGGCTTGACGCTGACCTGCACATACAAATCACCCGGCGAACC
>CAZDYY010000185.1:1544-4603 GCA_964509745.1 uncultured Legionella sp.
CCCCGTGTGATCCGGCTTCACCCTCTCCACCAAGACGTACCCGATCTCCATTGTCCACACCAGCTGGAATCTTGACCGTTAATTTCTTGCTCTCGCGTACACGCCCCTGTCCATGGCAATCATTGCACGGGTCAGTAATAACGCGGCCTTCACCATGGCATGATGGACACGTTTGTTGAATGGAGAAAAAGCCCTGTTGAATACGAACCTGTCCCATACCATTGCAGGTCTCGCAATTTTTCGGGGTAGAGCCCTTTTTGGAACCTGAACCATCACAGGTCTTGCACCCGGTATGTCTGGGTACGGTGATTTCAATTTGTTTACCGTGCGCCGCTTCTTCCAGCGTCAGCTGGACATTGTATTGTAAATCGGAGCCATGCTGACCACGCGACTGTCTTTGCTGGCCGCGGCCACCGGAAAAAATGTTTTCAAAAATGTCTTCAAAAACATCACCAAAACCGCCAAAACCACCATGACCACCACCCATTTGAGCGTCCACACCTGCGTGGCCATACTGATCGTACATGGAGCGCTTTTGTTTGTCGGACAATACCGCATATGCTTTTTGAACTTCCTTGAATTTTTCTTCAGCCGCCTTGTCATCAGGATTGCGATCCGGATGATGTTTCATTGCCAGCTTGCGGTAGGCTTTTTTTATCTCGGCTTCGCTGGCGCTTTTGCTCACGCCAAGAAGTTCATAGTAATCCCGTTGTTGCATTGAATACTCACACTGCTGATAAAATTAAAATGGTGGGCACAGCGCAACATGCCCACCAAAAAGAGATTTACTTCTTCTCGTCATCCTTCACTTCCTCAAACTCGGCATCGACCACACCTTCACCTGCCTTGTCAGCTGCAGATTCTGCATGAGCCGCGCCTTCCTGAGGTTGACCTTCTGCGGCTTTTTTCGCGTAAACACGCTCAGCCATTTTGGAAGAAGCATTGGTGAGCACAGACAGTTTTTCTTCAATCTGGGCCTTTTCATTGGCTTTTATCGCTTCTTTCAAGTCAGCAATCGCCGTTTCAATGCCTTTTTTCTCTTCATCAGACAGTTCACCGGCCAGGTCTTTCATTGACTTTTCACTGCTGTGAATCAGGCTGTCAGCCTGGTTGCGCAAATCAACCAGTTCCTTGAACTTCTTGTCTTCTTCAGCATGAGACGCTGCATCCTTGACCATCGCCTGTACTTCTTCATCACTCAGGCCACTGGACGCCTTGATGACAATCGACTGCGCCTTGCCCGTTGCCTTGTCTTTGGCAGACACGTTCAGGATACCGTTGGCATCAATATCAAATGTCACTTCAATCTGCGGAACACCACGTGGTGCAGCCGGAATATCCCGTAAATCAAATCGACCCAGGGATTTGTTGGCTGAAGCCTGTTCCCGCTCACCCTGCAACACATGCACCGTAACTGCTGTTTGATTGTCGTCAGCGGTTGAGAACACCTGATTTGCCTTAGTCGGAATTGTGGTGTTTTTCTCAATCAGTTTGGTCATCACACCACCCATGGTTTCAATACCCAGTGACAGCGGAGTGACGTCCAGCAACAGAATGTCCTTGACCTCTCCTGACAATACAGCAGCCTGAATGGCAGCACCTACAGCAACCGCTTCATCAGGATTTACGTCTTTACGTGGTTCCTTGCCAAAAAAGTCTTCAACCACTTTTTGCACCAGCGGCATACGTGTTTGACCACCAACCAGAATCACTTCATTGATTTGTGAAACAGTCAATCCGGCATCCTTCAGCGCCATTTTCAGCGGCTCTACAGTACGTTCAACTAGTTTTTCCACCAGGGATTCCAGTTTCGCCCGTGTCATTTTGATATTCAAATGTTTGGGACCAGACGCATCCGCAGTAATGTAGGGCAGGTTAACGTCAGTTTGTTGCGCAGAAGACAGCTCGATCTTGGCTTTTTCCGCTGCTTCCTTCAGACGTTGCAATGCCAGTGGGTCATTGTGCAAATCAATGCCTGTATCTTTTTTAAATTCAGCAACCAGATATTCAATCAGCGCAAGGTCAAAGTCCTCACCACCGAGGAATGTATCGCCATTGGTCGCCAGTACTTCAAACTGGTGTTCGCCATCGACTTCAGCGATCTCAATGATGGAAATGTCAAATGTACCACCACCAAGGTCATACACAGCAATGACAGAATCGCCGCGTTTTTTGTCCATACCGTAAGCCAGTGCTGCAGCGGTTGGTTCGTTTATAATCCGTTTTACTTCAAGACCGGCAATACGACCGGCGTCTTTTGTCGCCTGACGTTGTGAGTCATTGAAATAGGCAGGAACAGTAATCACCGCTTCAGTGACTGTAGTACCCAGATAATCTTCAGCTGTTTTTTTCATTTTACGCAACACTTCAGCTGAAATCTGCGGTGGCGCCTTGTTGTCATTTTTGACACAAACCCATGCGTCACCGTTGTCTGCCTTGACAATCTTGTAAGGCACCATTTTGATGTCTTTTTGTACCACAGCGTCATCAAAACGACGGCCAATCAAACGCTTGATAGCAAACAGGGTATTGTCCGGATTGGTTACAGCCTGACGCTTGGCTGCTTGTCCAACCAGAATTTCATTGTCATTGGTATAGGCAACAATAGACGGTGTCGTCCGGTGTCCTTCACTGTTATCGATAACACGCGGTTTACCGCCTTCCATCACCGCAACACACGAGTTTGTTGTACCCAGGTCAATTCCGATAATCGCCATTTTCTTGCTCCACATTGTGTTTAATCTGTTAGTAATGCTTATATGGGGATTCAAATATGAATTTCAAGTCACCCTACTTTGCTACAATCACCCTTGCCGGACGAATCACACGATCATTCAGCTTGTAGCCTTTCTGAAACACCATCAATACTGTATTGGGCTCAGCATCCGGTGACTCCTGCATGGACATGGCTTCATGTTCCTGCGGGTTAAATACCTCACCAACCGGATCAATCTGTTGCACATCAAATTTTTCCAGAACACCAACAAACAGTTTCATGGTGAGCTCAAGCCCTTCATGCATGCTGGCATTGGCTTCCTTGTCAGCCAGTTGCAATGCCT
>CAZDYY010000186.1:0-4583 GCA_964509745.1 uncultured Legionella sp.
TATCCAATCGTGACCAGTATCCTGCACTAAATGACGTATCGACCAACCTATGGTCTTTTCTGTTGCATGAAAGCACACAGTTTACCAGTAATTTGCGGATGAACATTAATTATCAACAAGTGTCTGATGATTATTATCTGCAGGATTTCAGCAGTAATCTGGCTATTTTGACTGAAAATCAATTGCTTCGCCAGGGCGATTTGATATACACCACCGATCACTGGCAGTTTGGCGGGATGTTGCAAAGTTATCAAACCCTGCATCCGGTCAATCAATCGACCATCAATGATGCTTATGAGCGATTGCCACAATTGACAGCGCAGGGGGCTTACCATGATTTGCCCATGAATGCCCGGCTGGACATGCTGGGGCAATATGATTATTTCCGCTGGCCGGATATCAATCGCCCGTTGCCTCAGGGGTCCCGCTATCATGCCAATCCTGTTTTATCATTGCCTGTTTCCAGACCATGGGGTTATGTCACCCCTGAAGTGCAACTGGTTGAAAATTATTATGACTTGCATTCGTCCCGTTCAATTTCTGCCAATGTTGTAAACCGAACGATACCGCGCTTCAGTATTGATAGCGGTTTGTATTTCGAGCGTTCCGGGCAGCTAATGGGACAAGCCTATACACAAACCCTTGAGCCCAGACTGTATTATCTGGATGTGCCATATCAGAATCAAAGTCTGGTGCCGTCGTTTGACTCTGCATACATGATTTTTAATACGGCCCAGTTGTTTCGCACCAATCGTTTTTCCGGTTTTGACAGAATTGGTGATGCAAACCAGATGGCCTATGCGTTGACCTCGCGCTGGATTTCAGATGAAAACGGGCGAGAAAAAGCCAGTGTTACCGTCGGTCAATTGCGTTATTTTGCAGATCGACAGGTAAAACTGTGTTATAGCGTTGATGGGGACTGTATTGAAAATCCATTGTCCCTTGGCTTTTTGTCTCCAGTAGCAAAAACATCCCCGGTTGCATCCCAGGCTACCCTGAATCTCGATTCATTCTGGAGTTTGAATGGAGGCTATGTATGGGATACATATACACGCGCCACGAATAATGGCAATTTAAACTTGCATTATCAGCCCGCAGCGAATCAAATGCTCAATGTTGGCTATTCCTATCTGGTGAGCGGGAATATTGTTGATGTTGCTAATATTCCGGTTCAAATAAATCCCCTGCACCAGGCAACGCTGGCTTATGCTTTTCCATTCACTGAAAAGTGGAGCACACTTGGCGCATACAGTTACAATATCAGCGAAGGTTACAATATGATGGCCTTTGCCGGGTTGCAATATGATACCTGTTGCTGGGCATTTCGATTGTTGGGCGGGCATACATTCAAGAGCCTGACAGCTGACGGGCTGGTGCTGCTGAATAACAAACCCCAGTATAATAATAATGTATATTTTCAGGTGTTGTTAAAAGGACTGGGTTCGGTCGCCCTCAGTGATCCTGCCAGTACAATCAGCAGTTATCTGCCAGGCTATCCGGATATATTCCACCGCTAGCTTGTATTTTTCGGTATAATGACCTAAATTGCACCATTAATGCATGTACAACAAATTGATCTTAACAGGTGACCAAAATGCGTAAACAGACTGTATTTTTTTTGATATTTTTGTTGCCGTCGCTGGTCATGGCCGGGTCTGCACAGCCGCTGGATAAAGTCGTGGCTGTTGTGAATGACAATGTCATCACGGCAAGTGAATTAAACGAGCAGCTCAGTGTCGTGCGTCAGCAAATGCTTGCCAAAAAAATGCAATTGCCTCCGGAGGCTGTTTTGCGCAAGCAGGTATTGCAACATTTGATTGATGTTGATTTGCAACTGCAACTGGCAAAAAATAATGGCATGACAATTGACAGCACTGAACTGGATGAAAGCATTGCCAAAATTGCCGCACAAAATAAACTGACATTGACCCGGTTACGTGAAGAGCTGGCTAAACAGGGGCTGAGCTGGGAGCGTTACCGGGAAGATATTCGCAAGGAAATGTTGATTGCCCGCGTTCAGGAGCGTTCAGTAGGCAAAGAGATTGTTGTATCTGCCCAGCAAGTGGATGATTATCTTAAAACTGCAAGCCAAAATGAAAAAACGCAGCAAATCTTTCATGTGCAAAATATAGTAATTCCCCTGGCAGAGGAACCGACTACAGATCAATTGAAAAAAGCACAAGCCAGGGCCAATATACTGTTGCGAAAAATAAAGCAGGGAGCTGATTTCAGTCAGCTGGCGGTAATTGAATCCGGTGATGGATTTGCTCTGGAAGGCGGGGATCTCGGGGATCGACATCTGGCAGAACTTCCCGATGTTTTTGCAAAGGAAGTTATCGGGATGAAGCCTGGTGATGTGGCAGGTCCGATACGCACAGGCAATGGTTTGCAATTGATTAAACTGGTTTCTGTAAATGAGAACCAGCTTCACCATGAAGTAACCAAAAGCCATGTGCGACATATCTTGCTGAAGCAGGATACCAACATGACCACAGCCGAGGCGGAAAAACAGGTGAATAATCTGTATCAACAATTAAAATCCGGCAAGGACTTTGCACTGATGGCAAAAAAATATTCACTGGATGCGGCCAGTGCTGTGAACGGCGGTGATTTGGGCTGGGTCGTGCCAGAAGAGCTGGTGCCTGCATTTGCTGATGCGATGAATGCGCTGCCTTTGCATACCGTGAGCAAGCCGGTGAAATCGCCATTTGGATGGCATCTGATTGAAGTTCTGGAACGCAAAACGGTGGATGATTCAGCCATGTTCAAGCGCCAGCAGGTCAGGCAATTCCTGCACCAGCGGAAATTTGCCGAGGCGGTGCAAAACTGGCAGCAACACGTACGGACGGATGCGTACATTAATATAGTGGAAAAAGAACTGGCATGAACATTTGGCATGATGAAGCCCATACTGCTTACCAGTGGTGAACCTGCTGGAATAGGTCCTGATCTTTGTCTGGCACTTGCAGGACATGAGGTCCCTCTCGTCGTGCTGGGAAATAAAGCCGTGCTGGAAGCCCGCGCAGGACAGCTGGGCCTGACCATTACTTTTACAGATTATCAAACAGGCGTTCCCCCGGTTATTGCACCAGGTCATCTAACAGTATTATCCATCCCTTGTGCCGCGCCAGTTGTTGCTGGCGTGCTTGATCCGCGCAATTCATCCTGTGTGATTAATCTCTTGACTCTCGCAGCACAGCGTTGCCTGTCCGGAGAGTTTTCAGCAATGGTTACAGCCCCCGTACACAAGGCAGTGATCAATCAGGCAGGAATCCCGTTTACCGGTCATACCGAATTTCTGGCAGACATTTGCCAGGTTGACACGGTTGTGATGATGCTGATGTGTCGTGCAATGAAGGTTGCACTCGTCACTACGCATTTACCACTCCGGGAAGTCGCTGATGCAATAAACAAGGCATTAATCAGTGATGTCATCAGCATATTAAATGCATCACTTCAGCAGGATTTTGCAATTCATCATCCTGTAATATATGTTGCAGGCTTGAATCCTCATGCTGGAGAGGCAGGATACCTGGGCAGGGAAGAAATTGATATCATTATACCTGCTTTGATGGGATTGAAAGAAAGAGGTTTGAACGTAGAAGGTCCTTTTCCTGCAGATACCATGTTTGCATCCGGTAACACCGGAAAATGCGATGCATTCGTTGCAATGTATCATGATCAGGGTCTGCCGGTATTAAAATACGCAGGCTTTGGTGATGCAGTGAATGTAACCCTCGGCCTGCCAATCATTCGTACATCAGTGGATCACGGCACGGCACTGGAACTGGCGGGTACCGGGCGAGCCGGGTCAGGTAGTCTGCTGGCGGCGGTGGATACAGCATACAAGATGGCAAGGAACCGGCAATGAGTATTATCAGTTTAATCGCGGCAGTTGACGAAAACAGAGGGTTGGGGAAGGATAACCGGTTACTGTGTCATTTGCCGGCAGATCTTGGGCATTTCAAACAACTTACGCTTGGCAAACCAGTGATTATGGGACGAAAGACATTCGAGTCTATTGGCAAACCATTGCCTGGTCGTCTGAATATTGTTCTGAGCAGACAGGATATCAAGATTGATGGTGTGACAGTGGTTGATTCGCTGCAGAAGGCGCTTGGCCTGGTTCAGGATGTGCCGGAAATAATGATTATTGGTGGAGCCACTATTTTTGAACAGGCATTGCCGCTGACTCAACGTGTATACCTTACAGTGATTCATCATCGTTTTGAGGCTGATGCCTATTTTCCGGAGCTGGACAAAGCGTCATGGGTCAGACAGGAAAAGGGCTGCTGGTCGCGTGATGAAAGGAATGCCTACGATATGACATTTTACAGTTATGAGAAAATTCAAAAATAAGTTAAAAAGTATTTGACATGGTGAGTCAAATGAGTAGAATACGCAGCACGCCTTCGGGGCGAGTTCATTAAGAAGAAGAGAAGACAAACTGTGTGGGCGCTTTAAAGAATTGGAGTGCGAGCAGTACTGAAGAAATAAGATAGTCAGTTTTGAACTGGCACAGAGATTGAACTGAAGAGTTTGATCCTGGCTCAGATTGAACGCTGGCGGCATGCCTAACACAT
>CAZDYY010000187.1:0-4566 GCA_964509745.1 uncultured Legionella sp.
AATGTTCATCCGCAAATTACTGGTGAACTGTGTGCTTTCATGCAACAGAAAAGACCATCGGTTGGTCGATACGTCATTTAGTGCAGGATACTGGTCACGATTGGATATCAGAAACTCATTGAATGCTCGATCGCGGGGTAAAAAATTACCGCCTATCATGCCTGCCGAATGCTCTGTCAGGAATCTGAAATCCCCGCCCATCATCGTACCCCGGCGCGTGTATTCATGTGGCACAAGCGTCGCATCAAAGTTGGGTGCAATGTTCCAGTACCAGGGCAGTGCCAGATCAAATCCGCCGACATTTGAGTATCCATACACCGGCATTAAAAATCCTGATTTCCGCGCATTTGACGTTGGAAAGGCCAGATACGGGGTATAAAGCACGGGCCATTCAGCAACGCGCAACATTGCATTTCTTGCCACCCCGGTTCCACTGGCATTGTCCAGAGTAATTTCTCGCGCCTCGATTTGCCATGCTCTGTCCGTTGGCGCACAGGTACTATATGTAGCATTGTGCAGTACATAATCCTGACTGGCGAACCGCTCTACATCGCTTGCTCGCCCCCAGGCAGGCAAAATTGCCGCTGCACGTTGCACATCAAAACGGTATAACACATCCTCGACACGGCCTGATTTGTCATTTGGGTTGATCGTGGCTTTTGTCGCCAGCATCATTTTTCCAGGTTCCAGATACCGGACATTACCCAACAGTTCAATTTTTGTAACCTGTCTGGTGTTTGCATCCCGGTACACATAGGCTGTCTGTGCATTTACAACACGTTGCGTCTGCCACACGGTGACATGACCGGTTAATTCCGAACGCCCGGCGGGATAAAACGACATGCGGTCAGCATTTATTTGTGTTTCTTCTGCATCATCCAGTGGAGTAATGGTCACGGGTTGATAATACCCGTGGCAAAGAGAAGGCGAATCGCTTGCCACCCAGCCCAGGCATTGGGCTATTTTTATACGAGCGGCATTGTTCAGCGGCGTAGCAGATGCAATAACGCAGGCCTGTACGGGCTCAATGTCCATGCTGGCAGCCTGAACGGCAAAACCTGCAGCTAGCAGTCCGAAACCGGCTAGCGTATAATAAAACCTGATATTCAACGACACCAAAATGCCTTATGATCCTGGCTGGCTTAATGAGGGCTTGAAGTATACCATGCAAACAAGAGAAAACGCACTTAACAACTGGCTTGAATCTATCTTCAACAAAACACCATTTGATATGAAGCCTCTGGCCGGGGATGCCAGTTTCAGACGATACTTTCGCCTGCACTCGAACGGGTCAAGCCGCATCGTTATGGATTCCTCACGTGACCGGGAAGCACTGGCACCATTTATTGACATTGCCCATGCATTAAGCAGCAATGGCCTGTATACCCCCGCTATCCATGCCGTTGATTATGAACGGGGTTTTGCCCTGCTGGAGGATTTGGGTGATAACCTGCTGCTCGGCGCTCTGTCAAATGACAATGCCGATGCACTGTATTCACTGGCGATCAAAACACTTGTGCAGATTCAAACTACATCAGTCACCCATCCCCTGTTACCCGATTTTGACAAACCGTTCATGCTGGGTGAATTGAATGTATTTCGGGAATGGTTTCTGGGTGCATGGCTGGATATGCGCCTCGATACAAATGAAATACAGCTCCTGAATGAAAGCTTTGACTGGCTCAGCAGCCAGGTAGCCACGCAACCGCTGGTCTTTATTCATCGCGATTACCATTCACGCAATTTAATTCTGACCGACAAAACTCTGTCCGTCATTGATTTTCAGGACGCCATGCGTGGCCCCATCACCTACGATTTGGTCTCATTGCTGAAAGATTGCTATATCCAGTGGCCTGCCGAAAAAGTCAGCCAGTGGCTGAACTGTTTTTATCAAACACTGCCTGCCACAACGCGTGGTTCATTGGCTGAATTCACCAGGGCATTCGATTTGTGTGGTTTACAACGGCACCTGAAGGTCCTTGGTGTTTTTTGTCGATTGCATCTGCGCGACAACAAGTCCGGTTATTTGCGTGATCTGCCACTGACATTTCATTACACCATGGCATGTCTTGAAAGTTATGAAGAATTAAAACCCTTTTACCAGTTTATGCAACAAAAGGTACAACCACTTTTTTTCAAAAAAAATAACCTATGAAAACTGCAATGATTCTGGCCGCCGGCCGCGGCGAAAGACTCCGGCCGCTAACTGATTTGACCCCCAAAGCGCTATGCAGGGTACACGACATTCCCTTGATAGAATACCATGTCAGCAAGCTGGCCAAAGCAGGTTTCAACCGGCTGGTCATCAACCATGCATGGCTGGGCGGACAAATTCGCCAGCACCTCGGGAACGGAACACGCTTTGGACTTGAAATTTGTTATGCGCCAGAACCCCCCGGCGGACTTGAAACCGGCGGCGGAATTGTCAATGCGCTGCCGTTGCTGGGTGATAATCCTTTTCTTGCTGTAAATGCGGATATATTTACTGACTATGATTTTACAATGCCATCATTGCCAACAGGCAGTTGGGCCCATCTCATATTAATTGACAAACCGGATTACTATCAACAAGGGGACTTTGGATTATCTTCAGCAGGTATCATTAACAATACCAGCCGGCAATATACCTTTTCCGGCATTGCCTGCTACCATCCGGAATTATTTTACAATCAAAAGCCCGGGCGTTACTCGGTGACACCTCTATTACGTCAAATGGCAACAGAGGGTCGGGCAACCGGATCGCTTTATACCGGGAGCTGGATTGATACTGGATCATCCGAACGGTTACTCACCTTGACACAATAGCCTGCGCAGCTCATTCTGCGGGCGCGTCGTGAAGTCTGATTTCAATCTGGATTCCTGGATTTTTTTGTTGCAAATAGGATTGGAATGAGCCTTCTCCTGTTTTGCTCAACAACTCTTTTAGCTCATCCGCCACAGCTTTTTGGGCACCAGCATCTGACTCCATCACCGGCTCACCCGTCTCGTTGCCGCGGTAGATAACTCCATCCTTGCTGATAAAACCCCACCTTGACGTCGGTGTGGGCTGAGCGATCCATGCGTTAAATAATGTATCCAGCGCATCGAGAACTTCCCCCTCAACCATTTTACCGTTAAATGAATAGGCACGCTTGTACTCTGCTGCTGCAGCACTCATTGAAGTGACCCCCATTGTCTTGAACTCATGATCCTGAATAAATTCAGGAAACCTGCTTTAAAAATCCTGTTCGAGTGCTTATTGGTATGCGGGCGCACTCACCGGAGCATCACTGATTAAACAATCGAGGATATACTTGCCAGCAGGAATCTCAACCGCTGCTTTGGATGCAAGGAACTCCTGGAAAGCAATGAATTCAGACTTGTCAAACCAGGCACCCAGCTGAGAGATAGCTTTGTAGCCATCAAGCCAGACATTGATTTTGCCTTTTTCCTGGACCTGAAATCTCGAGTTATCAACAAGCGTCGTAATCTTGTCCATGACATCTGCATACTCTTGAGATTTGCCCAGCTTTTTCTGCAGAACCATTCTGAGATATGCAAGGATTTCGAGTTTATTCCTTGCAATCTCAAGCGCTTTGTTCAATGACCCGGATTAAGTACATATGGCGTCGTTTCTGTTCCTGACATGTTTTTCCTCATCGACAAATGGTGTCTCTACATCATCAATAACTGACGCAAAGATTTTCTTTTTCATGGATTCAGCAGTAAACTCATCGACCTGAATTGCATCCCAGCGCGCTTTTTCAACTTCAACCAGTGCATCCATTTCTTTCTGCGTCAGTTTCCCTTCCTTTACTTTTTCAGCCAGCTTTTCAACCAGATACACCGATTTATAACGCCGGAGATCACTGACTTTTTTATACGTTTCACTCTGGGCCAGCAACAATTGCAGCGCATGCTCCATTTTATCAACCGGTTGCTTCGGATCACCACTCAGATACACTGACTTGAGCAAATTATCACGGTAGTCATTGTTCCGGGTCATCAGCTGTGCCAGTTTGTGGTCCAGCTTGTCACCAGGATAACGCATGGTTTGTCCGAAGGGGAAAACTGCACAACGCACGGCAATTCCAATAAACCGTGACGGGAAATTATTGCAAAAAGCAATCAGGGACTTTTGTGCCTGATAAAAACAGTACGTCACTGCCCATTTGGCATGAACAGCCTGATCGGCGTGTTCGGCATGCGTTTGATAGTAACGCAGGGCAGCCATGGCCATATAAAGGTATGACATCCCGTCTGCCAGCCTTGCAGACAATCGCTCCCTGCGTTTCAAGCTGCCCCCAAGGTAAACCAGTGACAAATCAGCCAGCCAGGCAAATGCATGGCTCAAGCGCGCCAGACGTTGATACTCCCGTTTCAAGCCATTATTGGGCGCTGAAATAAACCACCCGCCAGTCCATGCTGAACAAACGGCTTTTGCCTTGTTACGCATGAAATAATAAATATGCTGCCAAATCAACGTTCTGAAGGCCGCTTTGTCACCACTGGTAATGGCATAAAATTCATCTCGCACATAGGGATGACATGCCATGGAACCCTGGCCAAAAATCAGCAGGTTGCGGG
>CAZDYY010000188.1:0-4553 GCA_964509745.1 uncultured Legionella sp.
CGTGATGGATAAAACAACGGATATCAAGCCAGCCGGTAACCCATGCCGGTCAGCCAGGTAGAAAACCTGGGCCATTGCCGAATTGAGTGCCTTGATGGCTATTTGAAACAGGGAACCAAAAAAACCGGTCAAAACACCGAGTAAAATGGCCACGCCATAAATTGATAAAATTTTCTCACGCATCCGTCACCATGGTTGGTTGAAATAGTTCATGTTAATCATACAGGCTTAGCTTATCCCGCAGGATTCCATGTTCTCCTGTTGTTGTTTTGTTCGTTGATATGACACGGCCGCAAACAAGCCAAAACCTGCCGCGACCAGTAGTCCTGCAGTGATCAGCCTGAACGATGGGAAAGAAGAGAATACCTTGCGAAACATGCCATGCAAGCGCTCTTCAATCAAATCACTGACGCCCGGCCGTTGGTGATTCTCGTTTCTGCAAGGATAGGCGTCATCAGCATTTTCTTTCAGCTTTGCCAGCATTTCTATCGACCATTTGCTTTGCCTTTTATAGTATTCAACCGTGGGTTGACCATTGTCGAACCATTGTTCCAGCTCGCTGCGTTCTTTGCTGAGTAATTCATATTGAATAAACGCCGGTCGGGTCACATCATGGATCACGGTGTCATTGGTATCCAGCAGAATATGGGTTTGGTCGTAAAGATGCCAGGTGCCTTTCTCTGGCGAGTATAGCGGCGACGATGCGAGCTGCATGCTGCCGTTCCAGCAAATTTTTTCAACAGGTAACAAGCCAATCCCGCTTTCAACAGACAGGCAATATATTTTTTGTCTGGATGCACGGTTATTGTTGAGATGGTTTGCGTTTAAACTTTGCGTCAATGTGTCACGTACACAACGCAACTGTTTCAGTCGATTTTGTGCGCCAAGCAGTGTTTGCTCATGTCCAACCGGTTGCATGTCAACCCCTGAGTCGGCTGGAAAACCAATAATGGCAATTTTTTTATGAAAATCCTGGTGAGTAAGCAGTTTTGCAATGCAGTTCTTCAGTGGCAGGGCTTTTCGTATTCCTGTCGAGCCTAGCAGAATAATTAATTCTTTAGTTGCCAGATCCTCTATGGAATACGCTGTGCTATATGAATATATGCGGATATGACGCATTGATATATCAAACGGGTTAAACAGGATTTGTCGTTTATCCTTCAGCGCCTTCAACCGGTCAAAAATAGCTCGCTTGGTACCATTATTGTCGTGCACCACATCAGCGAGAAAAGAATAATCAGGGCGTGTCGCCATACGCCAGTGCATACGGGGGTGATCCCCGTTTTCAACAGGTACAAGGTGCTCGTCCGGGAGCAGATCATCGAACACAGGCTGCCGCAGAACATCATAATTTCCAAGGGTAGTGATAAATTTGACGATATGAACGAAAATCAGGAAATCAAACGCTTCGCTCAAGTGAGCCAGCGGATTCAAACGTTTGGCCAGCGAGGTGGAATATCCGGCCTCTTTGACAAGTGAGACGGTATTTTCATCAGAACCGGCAAACATGATCCTGACTTTGGGAAGCCAGGGATAGCTTTTCTGGTGAATAGTCTTCAGCAGGTTTAAAGTTGGTTTTTTACCACGAAAAATGATGTGCTCAGGTTTAAAACCACCCATGCCGTCATGAAATCCGCCATTGCTTTCAATAAACTGGTTAATCTGGTTACGATGCAAGTCATTATCAGGTTTGCTACTAATAACATAAAGCGGGACATTTTTTTCCTGTGCATACTTCACTTGATGTTTTAGCTGGTCGATTGTATGTTTTGTTGTATCAAGTAAATCGTCAATTTCATAAACCAGTACCATCTGCACGGGTTGTTTTTCGAGATAATCAAGCATAATTGTCATTTTGGTGATAGCAAGGTGGGATCATGAAGCAACAATGGATTTTTTACAACCTTACAATCACTTCTCAGCATGTGGCAATAGCGCCTGATGGATGGCGGTCACAAATTCATGCCTTTGATAAGGCTTGCTGATCACTGGACCATCAATTTTGGTGCCATTTCTTTCGTTTAATACCCCGGATGCGACAGCCTTGGCAGCCGTGGTAAACCATTCAGCCCTGATTATGTTAACATCGAGAGATTTCTCGCTTCGCCCGTGATGATCAAGGGGTTGAGCAATGACACAATTCCTGGATATAACAATGAGTAAATATTTGCTTCTGGAACAAGCCCATCCGCAATGGCACGATACGTTAGCGAACGCATTGCAAACGGTTGATCCGGATTATCTTCGGCAGTTGCAATTAAATGATCAATACCTGCCTGGATTCAAGTCCTTGTTCGCAGCTTTTTCCCGGCCCATGGATTCCATGCGGTATATTCTTTTAGGCGAGTCGCCTTATCCCAGGGCTGAGTCTGCCAATGGTTATGCATTCTGGGACGCGGCTGTGGGCTCTTTGTGGAGTTCAACGGGATTAAGCAAGGATGTGAATCGGGCAACGTCGTTACGTAATTTGATTAAAATGCTCCTGTTTGCACGGGGAGATTTGCAGGGAGATGATTTTTCCCAGGCAGCGATTGCCCGCCTCGACAAGTCAGGCTATGTACAAACTGCATCTGATTTGTTTGACGCATTAATCCGGCAGGGGTTTCTGCTGTTGAATGCCTCGCTGGTTTATAGTGAGGGCAAGATTCCTTATCATGCCCGTCAATGGCGGCCGTTTATGCATTGCTTGCTGACACAACTGGCAGAATATAATCCGGCTTTACAATTGGTATTGTTCGGTAAAATCGCAGCACTTGTGCCAGAGGCGGGTCTTTTTTCTGGCCTTGTTGCCGAACACCCGTATAATATCAGTTTCATCACCAATCCCGAGGTGGTGGCCTTTTTCAAACCGATGGATTTATTGGGTCGTAAAGATGACAAAAAGCACTGTTGATACAATGGAAATCGCCAAGTTTGCGCAACATGCCACGCAATGGTGGAATATGGATGGTCCGTTAAAAACCTTGCATGATATCAATCCTGCCCGTATTTCGTTTATTCAGAACTATATCAATCTAACTGGTCAGCGCGTGCTGGATGTGGGTTGTGGCGGGGGCATTTTATGTGAAGGAATGGCCAGAAATGGTGCGATAGTTACTGGTCTTGACGTAGAGGAAGAAGCGATTGCCTGTGCACGGGAACATGCACAACAAAACCAGCTAACGATTGATTATGTATGTCAACCGATTGAATCGTATGCAGCAGAGCCTTTTGACAGCATCACTTGCATGGAAATGCTCGAGCATGTGTCTGATCCGCAGCTGGTGATTCAACATTGCGCGCGTTTATTAAAAGAGGGTGGATATTTGTTTCTATCAACCCTGAATCGCACGCTAAAAGCTTATGCTACGGCGATTGTTGGTGCGGAATACGTCCTTGGAGTTCTGCCTCGTCAAACGCATGATTTTGACAAGTTTATCAAACCTGGCGAGCTGGCCCGGGTCATCAGAGCCTCTGGCCTTGAGATGGTGGGCATGAAGGGGTTGTCATACAATCCTTTCAGCCGCACAGCGATGCTGTGTGAGTCGGTGGATGTGAATTATTTGCTGGTTTGTCAGAAGGCACAGTAACCTGCGTCGTCCCATGGGTTACCGGGGACGACGGATGACATTATTAATCCGCTATATTTCAGGTTTGTCGATAACCTTGTCTGCTGTTTTGGTATACCGTTGTTGATAGCGTTGCCATGCATATTTTGCTTGTTCTGCTGTAACTACATCCACTTCATTACCATATAAATCCACCCGTGCGGCATCGACTTTCTGGCTGTTCAGGTAGGCGGGAGAGGCGCTGTAGTAGTTAAGGGCTTCACGCAGGGCCTTTTTGCTAAATGGCGGGGAATCAAGGCGTTCGTAAAAGTCGATAATGTCATCAAAGATGCCAATTTTAAGCGGCCTTATCTGACTGGATTTTTTAAAAAATGCTGCGGGAAAATGCTCTGACAGCCATTCAATGGTTTGCAGTTTGATTCGTTTGACGGATTCACCTTGCTGTTTCGTGTTTTGCGCCATCTTTTTTCCTTAATTTAAATTCTACGCGCCATTCCCGCGATTGACATAATTTTTGTTGCGATTTCTTCAACGGAATATCGGGTTGAATTAATGTAGGGGATATTTTCCCGTTTGTACATGGATTCAACTTCGTTGACTTCAATGCGACACTGTTCAATCGACGAGTAACGAGTATTGGGACGACGTGCTGTGCGGATGTGTTGCAGACGTTCCGGATCGATGGTCAGACCAAATAACTTGCTTTTATAGGGGCGCAAGGAGTCAGGCAGCCGCAAGCCCGTCAGGTCGTCATCTGTGATCGGATAATTGGCGGCAAATATACCAAACTGAAGCGCCATATACAGGCAACTGGGTGTTTTGCCACAACGCGATACGCCAATCAGGATGATGTCGGCGTTATCATAGCCACGTAATTTGACGCCATCATCATAGGTCAGTGCATAGTTTACCGCGTCAATCCGCAAGTCATAGGATGCGCTATCTGCAACAGCATGTGTGCGGCCAACGGTGTCGGATGATTTTGTACCCAGTTCCTTTTCAAGT
>CAZDYY010000189.1:0-4514 GCA_964509745.1 uncultured Legionella sp.
GCCAAATCTTCTGCTGCCGCGCAATAGCCATCCTTGTCATCCTGCTCCCAGTTTTTCATGAACAGGCCTTCAACGTCATAGCCTTGCTCATGTAATAACAATGCTGCTACGGACGAGTCGACCCCGCCGGACATACCCACAATGACTTTGGTTTTTTTCATCAGATTCAACAGATATTGCGCCATCATCGTTATCCTGAGCATTGCAAGGAACAATGAGGAGATTAGTTATAAAATGTGTATATTACTCTAAAATTGCTCAATTGGCCAGTGATGATGCCGTGCCGTAGTAACTCGGTTACAAATACTCTATGATGTTTCGTATTATATCTTTCAGAGCCCAACCCAATTATGCAACAACGCTCAAAAGAAAAGGAACTCATGGATCTTGGTCCTCCGTTTTATACCCATGAAGAATACGTTGATTGTTTGAAAATTCTGTTCAAGGTCAACAAAATGCTGGGTTTTTTTAGCAGTACTGTCAAGCTGCTAAAGCGTTTTCCGGATGATGCGTCGTTACTGGATGTGGGTTGTGGCGGCGGATTGTTTTTACTGCATTTAAGTAAAATTTATCCTGATATGAAACTGGTGGGAATCGATGTGTCAGGGTTGGCGATTGCACAGGCGCAACAAGAGTTGATCCGCTGGAACCAAACTAACGTTAAATTTCATCTGCAATTGAAACTGGCGCTTGATCTGGCAAGAAACAGTGTTGATATTGTCCTCACCACGCTGGTTTGTCATCACATGGATGATGACGATTTGCCCAGGTTTTTACAAAATGCATTTCAAGCCGCCCGCATGGTGGTTATTATCAATGATTTGCACCGTCATGTGCTGGCATATTGGTTTTATAAAAAATTCAGTCGTATCCTGTTTCGCAATCGATTAATCAGTCATGATGGCCTTGTGTCTATTCAGCGCAGTTTTACGCGTGCCGAGTTGCAACGAATTCTGCAACGAGCCAATATCAGCAGTTATGAAATCAAATGGCGTTTTCCGTTTCGCTGGCAGGTGGTTTTGTGGAAGAGCTAGTCATTGCAGGGGGTGGGATAGCGGGGCTTGGTTGCCTGAATGCTTTGCTGGACCGACAGGTTTCCCCGTTGTTGCTCGAAGGCGCGTCTATTGGGTCGCCTAAAATGTGTGGTGAATTTTTGGCGCCACCGGTTATTGAACAGCTGGAAAAATGGGATATTGGCCCTGTTCAGTTGATAAAGCAGGCACAATTTATTGCAAATAACCAAGCTGTGCACATCGATTTTCCTCGTACGGGAGGGGCTTATACACGGCATGCTGCAGAACTTGAGCTGGCAGCGCGTGCAAAAAAACTGGGTGGGCGAATACGTGAGCAAGCACCGATTAAAGACATCATACCTGCCGGGAATAATACGCCGTTTAAATTGCAGCTGGCATCAGGTGAAGTGATTCTGGCGCGCGAGGTGATATTTGCGACGGGCAAATATTCTCAACAGGCCAGAGCTTCGAAATACATCGGGTTTAAAACCCATATCCCGCATGTTTTTCAACCTGAAACGCTCTTGATGTATAGTCTGGCGGGTGGATATCTCGGTATAGTGCCGGTTACGGCCGAAATCAGTAATATTACCTGTTTGATTAAACGTAGCGAAATTGAGAAAGCAGGCTCATGCAAAGCATATTTTGCCAGTTTTTTACAACAGAATACTCTTGACTGGCTCGAAGGCCCGGCGCCTGCATTCGGGTTGAAACCCCTCCCTGACTGGCCACACGCGTACTGGATTGGCGATGCGTTTGCGACCGTTCATCCGGCAGCAGGGTATGGATTTGCTCATGGTGTCAGCAGTGCATTAATGGCGGCTGACTACTATCTAAAAAAGGACCCGGCGAATTATCACAAGGCTTTGAGACATGTGATGCGACCCAGGCGGATCATTGGTGCATGCCTGCATCAGGTTTTACAAACACCATGGGTGTGCAGGTTGGTTGCACCAAAGTTTGACAGCAATCCATGGATGGGGCATCAGTTATTAAAACTTCTGGAATATTAATATGCCTGCCGTCATTACTGCCATTGGAATTGCAAATCCTGCATATAAACGTACCCAGCAAGAAATCGTTGAACTGATTGCGGAAGGCTTTTATTTAACGCCAGGGCAAAAAAAAATATTGAAACGAATTTATACGTCATCCGGCATCGAACAACGGCATAGTGTGCTGACGGATTATTGCAAGTTACCCGGAGAGTTCGAGTTTTTTCCCAATGATCCATCAGCTGAATTCCCGACGACGGCACAGCGTATGGCAGTATATAAAGCCAATGCGTTGGGTTTAGCGCTTGCGGCAGTTGAGGATTGTCTGGCGGATAGAGAAAAGAATACGATTACCCATGTTATTACCGTCAGTTGCACGGGCATGTATGCCCCGGGGCTTGATATAGAACTGGTTCAGCATTTAAATCTTTCCCCATCCACCAGGCGCACGGTGATTAATTTTATGGGCTGTTATGGCGCATTCAACGGCATGAAAGTAGCCGATGCGATTTGTATGGCTGATCCGCAAGCCTCGGTATTACTGGTGTGTGTGGAAATGTGTTCCATTCATATTCAAAAAAATTTCACCCTTGATAACATCATTGGCAATGCCATATTCGCAGACGGTGCTGCAGCGGTCTTGATTCAGGCGCAACCTGATACACAACGGTATCTTCGGTTTGAATCATTTTATTGCGATATCATGCCGCAAACCAGTCAGGAGATGGCCTGGCACATTGGGGACTTCGGGTTTGATATGGTATTGAGCGCCTATGTTCCAGACGCTATTAAATCGGGCATTGCGGCATTCACGGATAAATTGCTTGGTCATACCGGTTATCCTTTTACCGATATAGAGTATTTCGCCATCCATCCGGGGGGGATGAAAATACTGCAGGCATGTGAAGAGTCACTGAAGATTACCAGGCATGATAACCGGTTTTCTTATGAGGTGTTGCGTCAATATGGCAACATGTCATCTGCGACGGTGTTGTTTGTGTTGAAACAGATTTGGCACGGCTTGAGCAAACTGGATGAAGGGAAAAAAATATTCAGTTGCGCTTTTGGTCCGGGGTTAACATTTGAATCGATGTTACTGGAAGTGGGAATGCGAGGAACATCAGAGGATGTTCCTCGTTAAATGACTAACTCGATGAATTAACACCAGACCCTGAATTATTGACTTTGACCAGGACTAAATGATCCATTGCTATTTTCCAGGTCTTCGTCGTTCTTTTTAGCGACAACAGCTGGAGCAGGGGTTTTTTTACTGCAACACCAAAAGCTTGACAGGGTTGATGAAAGGCTTGAAAAGTATGAAGGTGCTGGTTCATTGTTTCCTTCGGCAACCAGTGTTGTTTCTGCCTTTGGTTCGCTTGATGATGCGGGAAACAGGGAAGACATTTTGTTCCAGCTGTAATTAAACGCAGTCACGGGAAGGCCGAAGATTGATTTTACAGAATCAATCATGAAGTTAACGGCAGCTTTGGCATAAGCCCATGCTGTGTTAAAGCCTGAATTTATAAAATCAAGGGCTGCATTAAAAAATGATTTAATTGAATTTAAAATTCGAATGGCGATACTGGGTTGGACGGGAGCCTTGGGCTGTGGTGATTCGGCAAGAAATACAACTTCACCATCATCTGTTCTAGGCATCAGATTAGATTTCATTTTTACATCTCCATTTATGATTGATATTTAATCAATTTACTATGTGTTTTATCAGGTCAGTCAGGACCCACGTTGAGTTTACCGATTTTTTACATGGTATTCAAACTTTCATTCACAATAGATAATCCGATCGCGCCCTGTTTATTTTTGGTGCGCTTTATCACTGTGTATACGTCGAGAAAGCTATCACCTGCTGATGTGGTTGATTTGATTAAAAAATACTGGCTGTCCAGGGTGATTTGTTCACCGGGGATGTTGAGTTTTTTTAATAAAGGGATGATTTTTGCCAGATCATCAAAGCCGTTTTCGCCGCGTGCCTGGAGAAGCTCTTCTGCCTGTGATGCTGTCAAGCCATTGCCAAGCGACATGAGCAGTGTTTTCGGGGCTGTGTTGATATTGATGGGTGTGATGTCGGGCAGAGCCGTCAGTCCGGGGAGCAGGGCTTGATACAATGCCGGGGTGATGCCGTAAACCATGCGAAACTCGGAAATGTTTTGCATGGGTTGGTAGCCTGGATTGTAGGGTGGCGTTTGTTTAAGGTAAAAACTGGAAAACACATCCAGTCCCCTGTCCGGCCGGTAAGCCTCAATCCAGAGGCTTGTAGCATTCAGTATTTTTCGTTGTCCGGGCGCACTGATTTTGTCTGGCAATTGTCCCAGCAGATTCTCAAAGACCAGTTTGAATTTGCTGTTTGTCAGGTTATTGATGTTGAATTTTGCCTGCAAGTCATACAATTGGCCTTCAATGTGCACGCCGGGATAGATGTGCTGCAGTTTGGCAGGAAAGTTGCGGAGTGTTCCGGTTGCATCCTTTGCAGTCCGGGGAATGTTCTTGT
>CAZDYY010000190.1:0-325 GCA_964509745.1 uncultured Legionella sp.
AGATAAAATCTATATTGCTTATCTAAAAAATAACCCACTCAAACTTAGTGTTGTTGGGTTAAATGGTTATAATGACCCTCCTGTAATAACAGAAATGGTAGATAAATATATTGATAGGGAAGGTGTGTTTGATTCTGTGTTTAAAAATAAACTTCAAGGATTGTATGAGGATTTAGGATGGGATTTGATTTTGAATCCTAATATCCATAAATTTTTTAATATCCCAACATAACACCCTATCATCTTAATAGATTACGCGCACCCTATCGAATCGATAGGGTTGTTCAAAACCATTTCACGTAATCTGCGTGGATTATCAGCATTT
>CAZDYY010000190.1:335-4485 GCA_964509745.1 uncultured Legionella sp.
TATGTTTACCCATATGAAAAACGCGCAAAATCAACGTAATATCAACATTAAATCCGTCATATTGACGTCATATGTAATATTTGGAAATATGTTGGATGTTGCGTATAATTATGTATAAATAAAAACGCGAAATTATGAATGATGATTTTAACCCAATGGAATTTGCTTATGAAAAGTGGGGTGAAACTTTAGAGTACATGAGTGATGAACAAATATTATATTACACTAATGAAGATGATTTAGATTCTTACCTTAGATGTTTTTATGAAAGAACTTAATTAAAATAAATTGGTGGCTGTAAGCGGGTTGTAGGACAGACCAATTAAAATAAACAAGCAAGATGAAAATGGAGCCCTGCAGGCTAACCAGAAGTAATAACGAGACCCAGCGATACAAATTCAAATACCTCTACGTGGTTGTATTAGAAACTAAATATATTATTTAGGCTACATTTGAAAAATAATTAATAACACTTAAAACAAGACAGTTATGAAAAAGACACACAAATTGGTTATGCTACCAACAGAAAAAGCAAGCCATATTTATTTAATAAATAAAACTAATAAATTAGGATTTGTTACTGGTGAACATCCTGAAGATTTAGAACAATTTCCACAAACCATTAAAGAAACTCAAAATCAACATCTCTACATCCTTAGTGATGATGAGATAAAAGAAGGAGATTGGTTTATGAATCTATCTGATAAAGGGAATTTTGTTGATAATTGTATAGCCGAAGGTAAAGGAGAAAGAGTTGTATGGAATCTTAAAGCTGAGATTAATTCTCTTAGAAAGATAGTAGCTACAACAGATACTTCTCTTAGTATTAAAATAAAAGATAGTAACCCTTATGGTAATTTTATATTTAAAGTATTACCTCAACTACCTGAATCATTTATATTAGCTTATATCAAAGCTTATAATGAAGGTAAACCTATTACTGAAGTTGATTTAAAAATAGAAGAAGCAGGTAAATATAATGTAGATGAATTAAGAGAAAATCATTTAAAGGGATTATCACATTCTTATGACAAACCAATGAAAATTAAAACTCGTGGAGATAATACAGTAATTATTCATCAAAGTAAGATATATTCTAAAGCTGAGGTGGATGAAATTATATGGAAATACAAAACATATATTGATATGTTAGACCATCCACAAGATGCAAGTACTAAAAATTGGATAAAAGAAAACTTATAATATTGAAAAATAAAAGTTATGGTAACTACAAATTTTGAAACAGCTAAATTAGCCTCAACTAAACAATTTTATTGGACTTGTAATATGGTTTGGAATCAATTAGGACAACTAGGCCTTCTTATTACCCAACAGCATCAAACAGAGAAATAGAGTCAGGAATGAAATGTACTGCTCCATTACAAGAATTACTCAAACAATGGTTACGAGATGAGAAGAAAATTAATGTTGATATAATTACTTCTACTAACATGTATGGTTATATTTATTTTGTATCAATTAAATATATTGATGAAAGAGGATGTAATATGATTAAAACTCTAAAAGAAGACATTCATCCAGAATTACATACACCTACTATCTTTAATACTTATGAAGAGGCGTTAGAAGTAGGATTGTTTGAAGCATTAAATTTAATAAACTAAAATTATAGAATAATGAACTATCAAATAATCAAGGATAAAGACATATTGGAAGATTTCATCAAGAATTATCTTCCAGAACTTGAATACAACGAAACATTCTATTGTTGTTTATTTGCAAGAAAGAAATACTGTAATCATTTAGTTCATATTGCTTCTGATAAAGGGCAAATGAAGAGATTTACAGCTACCAAACATAATTTAATTAAAAAGATAATTCAACTGGAATGTGAAGTAGGAAGTTATTATGTTAAATCTACTCCTGCACCTCAAGAATCTTTAGCTTTATATATGAATATTAACCCAAGATCAATGGATAAAGCGGGTAAAGGAATGATAAAGCATTTAGCTGAATTAATTACTAAGCCTTATGGAGGTTGGAATATTCAAGCAGAAGCAATGTCTGAAATACAGAAAGCTAAAAGTAGAAACATTTATTTTGATCTTGATTTTGATAATGTTGAATATAAAGATATCCATGCAGAAATAGAGGGTTACGATTTAATTAATTTAGACGCTTGTAATTTCCTTAAAACTAGAGGTGGTTTTCATTTACTAGTTAAAACAGATAAAATTGATCCTAAATACGCTAAAACTTGGTATAATGGTATTACTGCTTTACCAGGTATTGATGTTAAAGGTGATATGATGATTCCAGTACCAGGATGTACTCAAGGTGAGTTTGTCCCTTACTTTATAAAATAGTAATGAGATTATATAAATACGACCATAAGACATTGTCTTATAAAAAAATTCCTTGGATTAGGAAATATATTTTGTTTTTAATAATGTTGGTTGGGTTATTTATAGCCTTGAAATCAACAGAACGAGTATATCATTATTATTTTGAAACAGAAAATGTTTTATTAGTTGAATGTGAGAATGAATTCTCGGAGGAGAAATTAGTTGATAAAATCAAGGAATTAAATTTCAAATTCCCTTGGATTGTATTAGCACAAGCCCAAAGAGAAACCGGGTATTATACATCAGCTATATTTAAAGAGAATAATAATCTGTTCGGCCTCAAAGAAGCAAAAGTAAGAATAAATGTAGCTCAAGGAACAAATAGGGGACATGCATTTTTTGAAAGCTGGGAGGAGAGTGTGATGGATTATGCTCTATGGTCTTCCACATATGCAAGTAAATGCAATACGGAAGAGAAATATTACCAATTGCTAGGTCAAATGTATGCTGAAAGTCCCACATATGTTCAAGATTTAAAAGGAATGGTTAAACAAAATAATTTAAAAGAAAAATTTCAATGAAATCAATAACATTTAAAACAGCTAAATTAGCTAGAGATAAAGGATTTAAACAATCCCCAACTAAATTATCTGAGCCATATTATAATCATAAAGGTGAGCTTAATGGAGATGTAGCTGAATATCTTATGGCTTATTTTAAAGATAAAGATACTGGTTCTAATACTAAAAAAGAATTTGAATCAATACAAGCCCCGACTCAATCAACCTTACAAGCTTGGTTAATAGAAAAGGGGTACTTTGCTAGTGTTGAGTATACTATAGAGGATGAATGGGTATCTACACTTACCTTTCTTGAATCTAATCAAAAAGATTATTGGGATGAACATACTGATTCATATGAGGATTCATTAGAATATGCTTTAGTTGAAGCATTAAAATATATTAAAACAAAAAAATGAAAGTAATATTTTTAGATATTGATGGTGTATTAAATGTTTATCCTCCAGGTAGAGATGAATATGGGGATCATTTTATGCCTCACCTCATTGAAAATCTCAAATATATTCTTGATAATACAGGTGCAAAAATAGTTGTAAGTTCGTCTTGGAGACTTTGTGGAGAACAAACAATGAAGGAGATGTGGGAAAAACGTAATTTACCAGGTGAAGTAATTGGGATTACTCCTAATATGACTTATGGTATTAACTGTAATACATCCACTCCAAGAGGTAAAGAAATAGAACGTTGGTTATATACTAATATTGGAATAGAAAGTTATGTTATATTAGATGATGATTCAGATATGTTAGAAGACCAAATGATTAATTTTGTAAGAACATCTGATAATCCAACACATCCAGACCACGTTGATATTGGTTATGGTTTAACAAGAATATGTGCAGAACAAGCAATTGAAATTTTAAATAGAAAATAAAAAAGGAGATGATTTTATCTATAGGCGATACACATGGGAGAGACACTTGGAAACAAATAGTTAATAATGAAACATTTGATAAGGTAATTTTTATAGGAGATTACTTTGATACTCACTATGATATTTTACCCCAAACACAAATCCAAAATTTTAAAGACATTATTGAATTTAAGAAAGCAAATCTAGATAAAGTAATTTTACTAATAGGAAACCATGATTTTCATTATATGCCTTGCTGTACTGCAAAGGGAGAGTATTATAGCGGATTCCAATCCAAATATGCTTTTGAAATCCAACAACTCCTAGAAGAAAATAAGGAATATTTACAAATGTGTTATGTCCATAATAATGTTTTGTTTTCTCATGCTGGTGTTTCAAAAACATGGCTA
>CAZDYY010000191.1:0-4458 GCA_964509745.1 uncultured Legionella sp.
GAAGAAGATCTGAAATGGGTCGGTTCAAAAGTCTTTCAAACACTCTACTATGGAAAAATTTATGCACGCCAACCCGTACCAGGTTTCGACTTCAAGGAAGCCCCCAACAGCAACTTGCAAAGTGCCGCCAAACGCGGTGATATTGCCCCGGAACACCTACCTGAACACGGATACCCAAGCTGCAAACAATGGTGGGGCAAGTTACGCAATGATCTGGTTGGTATCGCCAATAATGCCAGCGTATTTGATAGTCATCTGAATTACGCTGCTGTTCTGGAACGAGTCCGTGATTATAAACTCAAGCATCCCAAGGCATGGGGTTCCAATATCAGCTCTGAAGATTACATTGCCAAAATGCTGTTAAATGACAGTCGAGATGTGCAAGCTAACAGCGTTAAAAACCTCATTTCAAACAGCAATGGCGCAGTAAGCAGTGTTATTACACATACCCTCGTAAACGCCAGTCAATTAGCTCAGTCATGGACATCAACGCCCTTGAAACGCGAGGCCATCATGCAAACCTTGCCTGTCATGCAGGCCTTTTTGTATTTCTTTTTGATTATCCTGACGCCCGTGATTTTATCGTTCAGCGGTTGTAATCCCAAAGCATTGGGCAGTCTCTGTGGGTTATTTATCATGGCGATTTTTCTACCCTACCTCTGGCATCTGGTTGGGTTTATTGAGCGAAGTGTTCTGGATCCATTAGGGAAGAACGAAGCGATTGCAGCCATGCGTAATATGGCCGTGATGTTTTATTTTATTGCGCCGATGTTATTGCTGAGATTATCCAGTCATTTTGGCGGGGAAGCCGGTGCGGCTTTATCTGACCTGATTTCACAATCAGAGGATCACAGCAGATCTGCCGCCAACGCTGCTAAAAATCTGGCTCATCAGGGAGTACGACTCGCCAGCATGGGGAAAATTCGATGATAAGCAGATCAATCCCTGCCCAAAGATCGTCTGTATTGAGAGGCACTAATCTGCCCTTCTTCATGCAAACACTTGGCTTTCATTGGCGCATAACAAGGCTTCATCTCTTTGTCAGAATCACCGACCAAAATCATATCCAACGCAGTCAGTGCAAAGTTCCAAATCAATTTAATGGTCTTCACAGCATTTTTATTCATTTCAATCCCCTTCAGGAGCAAATCCATGTTAAATAAAACTGTCCGTTCAATCATTATAGTCACGATTCAACTCATCGTGCCAGTGACACTATTACTTATTCTTGCACCACAAATAATAGACCATACTCGGCAATTCAACCATGTCAGGGAGTTCTTAAATAAACATCAACTTCAATTTCTGTTAGCACATTGCAGCTTTTATCTCGCATTATTTTTGATCTGGCCTCACCTGATAAACCTCACCATCTCACGCTTGAACAGTGAACCAGATTCAGCCCGAATCAAAACAGCCACCTTCGCACGCTGGTACCTGATCGCGGCCATGGCCTTTTTTGAACTTCTCACATTCTGGAAATAATCATGAGTGACTACCCCGTCGAAAACCTGTTACGCGAACCCACGGAAATTTACACCAGCATCACCTGCCTTGCCTTGGCATTACTCGCGGTCAACAAACCACACGTGTTTTTACTCACGCAATCCATGGGCTATTACGCTGGAATCGGGCTCACTATTTTAGGTTTATACCGGGGTATGCAAGCATTCCGGGTCAAACGCTTCCACCGCCGATTAATCAAAATGCCCTACTACGCACTATCAACGACACAAGTACCTGTATCAAAGCAAAGGCTTTTCATCGGCCGAGGCTTTCGCTGGTTCCCTCACCACACTCAACGCCTGCACCAAATCAAGCAAATCAAAAATGAACGCTTTATGCAACGCGGAAAATGTTATCAAGCCGTTCGAACATTTTGCCAGAATCACGAGCACTCCTCTTTAGCAAAACTATTCAATCGCCAATCCCCACTAAACCCATATAAACCAGATCCACCCGTTGGCGGAAGTCCTTTTTTGCATGGTCTGGGAAATAAAGACATCCCGATTTATATCCCGCAAGACGTCCGGGTTGGCCACACGTTTGTTGTCGGTACAACCCGAGTTGGTAAAACAAGACTGGCCAGCATTCTGATTAATCAGGACATTAGAAATGGCGACGCCGTAATCGTAGTCGACCCCAAAGGTGATCTGGATCTGGTACGCAACATGTACGCAGCCTGCGACGCAGCGGATCGACTAAATGACTTTCGCATCGTTCATTTAGGATTCCCCGAACTATCAGCCCATTACAATCCATTGAAAAATTATGACCAAGTCAGCGAAGTCGCCACTCGAATCACCGACGCGATTCCCGCCGAAGGCGAAGGCAAACAATTCGCCGCCTTCGCATGGAAATACGTCAACATCGTCGCCATCTGCCTTGAAGAGATGAAACAACCCATCACCTACAAATCAATCGCCTTCTACATCAGCCGACTCGATCAGCTTCTCATGGCCTACGCCGATACAATCATGCCAACCCATTACACTGATTACCACGAACAAGTAGAAACCATCCTCAGTAACGGCTTTGAAAATCACAACCGTCGAAACAAAAGTACTGTTCCAATGGACAGAACCAAAGCCGTAATTGAGTACATCAAAAACCACATCACCAAAACCATCGCCGCCGGCAACGTAGAAAGCTTGCACGATCAAGTCCTGATTGACCTTTACGATGCTGCCATCATGGACAAACACTATTACGACAAAATCACCGCCAGTGTCGGTCCCGTCTTATCAGAAATCAACAAAAGCAACGCAACAGGGATTTTTTCATTTCACCAAAGCCCCTGTGAAATTGAACTCATGACGGCAATTAAAGAAAAGAAAGTAATTTACATCGGGCTGGATAGTCTTACGAACCCGAATATTGCTCAGGCAGTTGGGAAAGCGTTTCTGTCGGATCTGGTTTCAACGGCTGGTAAAATTTACAAGGAAAGTAATGCGAAATATCGGCTGAATCTGCATTGTGACGAGCTATCGGAAATTATTCAGGATTCGTTTGTTAAAATTCTCAATAAGGCTGGTGGAGCTGGATTTCAGGTTACGGCTTATGCGCAAACCAAACAGGATCTTGAGGTGGCTCTGGGATCTCGTGCCATGGCCGAAGTCACTGAAGGCAACCTGAATACATTGATAATCCTGCGGGTTAAAAATGAAGAAACCGCCAATCTACTGATAAAAATTCTCCCACAGGTAGGCGTCGTTGGACATACCCAGGTATCGATGGTTAATGATACTCCACACGGTGAAGATAAGGTGTATTTCAACACCACAAACGAAGACCGAGTGCAAACCAGTGCTGTTCCAATGATTGAGGTTAATGACATTATTTCATTGCCCAAGGGACAGGCTTTTTTGCTGGTTAATGGTGGGGAGCTTTATAAGGTTAGGATTCCGTTGCCATTGAATGACGGATTGGCCCCAACTGATATTAAACAAGTCATAATCCAAATCAACCAATTACCAACCAAATTGAAGAAGAGTCCAGATGCAAGTCAACTGAGAATGGCGTTAAACTAATAAAAAATTGAGTTATTATGTCGGAGCTTGGATATAGGAATTTGCCACCACAAAACTGAACTCTAATTGTTCAAACTTTAAAAATCATGTTACAATTAAACTGCCCAAGCAAAAGTGCTTGGGGATATGTACTGAAAGTCAAATATGCATCCCGGCAAACCGTCGATGGTGAATACTGACAAACAGGCTAGTATTATGCTTAACTGCATGTGCTTATCCTTAGTGAAAGTATATAACATTTCTAACGTAAGGTGGCTGCAGTATTCTGTGATGTGATTTAACAATCACTGTGTTATAGCCGATATAACGTCTCTAAATTTGAGTAGATCGTCACCATCTAAGTTATATCGGTTTTGCAGAAACTTAAAGTGAGCTTCTTCATGGACGACAAAGACTGTCATCACGATTGGTTTAAAAAAAGAAACTATATTCATTTTGATAACCCATTGTCGCTCAAGAATGCTATCAAATTGGTAACTAATCCAGAGATTATTACAAAGCATTCATTCCTTCCATTTATCAAAGATATTATTTTCGATAAAAAAATCAAAAAAAAAGATGGCCAAATTGCCAAAAATGATAAAGATAGAGAAGTTTTTTACGCCTCACATGCTGACTCACATATTTACTCGTATTACTCAAAAATAATTTCAGAAGAATATGAAAGGTATTTATCTGAAAATAATCTGAGTGACTGTGTTTTAGCTTTCCTAAAAAAACCAAAAGAAAATTCAGATAAAAACAAATGCAATATTGATTTTGCATTTCAAACATTCCAAGAAATATCAAATTTAACAGAATGTATAGTATTAGTAATCGATATAACAGGATTCTTCGATCATTTAGACCATGATATTTTGAAAAAAAATTGGATCGTGTCCTTGCGGCAAAGCCGCGTGACAATAAAAATATCTTGAACAGTCGATAA
>CAZDYY010000192.1:0-4447 GCA_964509745.1 uncultured Legionella sp.
GGGCCGCGCTATCCAGCTGCGCCACTGGGACTTTCTGATGGTTCTGCGTTTGGCAGATAATCGCAAGTCTACCCTTCCGGGGGAAAAATGGCAATTACCTGCGACTGCTCAGGCTCCAGGTTCAATCGCCAGTTGCGGATTTTCTCCGGATGTCTTCTCCTCAAAGGCTCTCAGACACCGGTTATCCGGAATAATTTTTTGTGATTTGAACCAGGCGCCATATCGATTTGTAGAACAGGTTGTTTCTGGTTTCGAGATTGGAATTGTTGCCTGGGAATCCTGTTGCGGGTGGGAGTTTTTACCATGCAGTTTGTTGATTAAATAGTACCAGCGCAGCCCGGATGTAGCGGCAGAGAACATCATGCCACCAAGGAATCCCCAGCCGATAGCGTTTGCCTCCTGATGTTTCATCCCCATCATGGCGGCAATGACCCAGCCGGAAATCGTACCTGCAACCCTGACAGCAGCAGCACCGCTCACATCATTCAATCGTTGTAACTGCATGGTATTGCCATAAGTCCATGCATCAAGGATGCTGCCGGCGGCCACAAACGGCACCAGTTGACGATAATATCTGGCAATCAGCGGATCATTGATGACTGTGGGCCAGATTATTTCGTCTGGCAGAAGGGCGGCCATTGCCGGAATAACCGAGCTCACCAGAACACACAACACAATGCTGTATTTGCCGGATAAATAGATGTCATGATCGCTCATATTGCTGCCCAGTGCATTTCCAAAGCGGATGCTGCCAGCCAGGGCAAATTGTACAGCCAGCAAGAGATTAATCAGTGTATAGCGAATGGTTAGCGAAAATGCAGCCAGTAGCGAGAGATCAATCGCACCGCTAATCATGGCCAGACCGGCACCAAATATCATCTCGGCAGTGATACCCACCGTCAGGCCCGTGCCAGTTGCCACAAACTCCCTGAATTTGGGCCAGTTATCCTGGTATGAGTCCCTCAGATGTGCTAACAGTTTCAGATCCCTGAACCGGGGATGAAACAATACATAATAACCAAACAGTGCCGCAGAAAAGCAGGACTGTACGTTATAGGGGACAAGTATCCCGGCATCTTTCATATGAGCATGATCAATCAGGGCAATGGCCGCTCCAATACTGACAATAAAGCTGGCTGCATTGATGTACATGGGGGCTGTGAATTCGAAACATTTGGCAATTTCAGAAGCACTGAAAAAAAAGAAGGTGAAGGGGAGGATGGGTAATATTTCAAGTTCAAATTCTTGCGTGATGGATGCAGTAGCTTGATCTTGCTGTAATACGTATTGCAACATGTATTTCGATGTGCCAAAAAACGCCACTGAAAAGAGGGAGTTGATTGCGGCGACAAGTAAACTGTTGCGAAACAAATCGGCCATTTCGTTACGCAGCGACGCCAGTGATTTTTCGATAATTTCCTGATAAATTTCCGGGTAAAGGCCGTGTTCAGTCAATGTGTCCTTGTGAAACACCAGATCTTTCAAATTTTGCTTATTCAATTCAAATAAATATCGATTACCCCGTTTGACCATTTTTCCTGAAAAATAGATTTTATCCCTGTGTTTAACCAGCCATGGGCTCAAATTATCAGGCTGGCTTGCCAATGCTTCCTCGAGGTTTTGCATATCCGGGATGTGATGCAGGGTGAAGTCTTCACCGTCTGCGAAATCAGCATGCGGACTATATTTGTCGAATGACTCAGGTTCAAGTTTTTCCAGCGTTCTGATGGTTCCTGCCACGACCGAGCCTGAAATGCTGGTTGCAAATATCAGGGCTGAAGCTGCGACCAAAAACAGCTGTAACAGGGTGGCGATCGTAGCGCTCGCTGCAACGTGTTCCTTGTCATGATGAATATGATCATACAGTATCGTCAGGCAAACCAGTTGGAATCCGGGAACATCAGCGACAAACATTGCCCCTCCCAGCTTCGCTGTGTCGACCATATGCGTCAAAATATCGAACTGGCTATTCGAAGCCGGGGAGGGGGATGAGCTCCCTGATATCGCCGCGCTGACCTGTGTTTGGGTAAGCGTTGGCCGGGAGGGGGTTGAGGGTGGTTTTGATGAACATTGTAACAAAACATACTCCAGAGAATAATTTGCCGCATTATATTGCAATATTAATTTTATTTAAACAATAATTGTAAAAATTACGGGGAAACCGGTTATTTATGAATACCACCTTTAACTGCTATGCTGTCTTTTGGTATTTCAGTTGCATCCTTCATCTTTGACACCATTTTTCTCATGGCTTTGGTTGCGTCTTCTTCGTTTTTATACAGATCATGGAGTGACTCCATCAGGTTGCGTACGAGTTGCATAAACAATCGCTTGATGTTCAGGTCAGTTTTACTGGTTGGTTTGTATGCATTGCAAGTCATTTTGATTTCATTCATGAATGATTGATAATTTTCTATTTGTTTAGACAGCGGCAGGCTGAGTTGCCGATATACGATCAGATTCAGGTGGCTCCTGCTCTGCTGCAATTTTTGGTTGTCTGGATATTGTTCCTGAAGTTCGTTTAATTCAGCCAATAACATGATGATTTTGTTTATTGATTTAAACGGTCTGTTTGATGCATTGTCGCGTTGTTCTGAATAAACTGTATATGCCAGATTCAGTACGGGAAAGCTGTTCTTTTCAATGTCATGGGCATTTATGCGAGTGTTGTACTCGATCAGTGTTTGCAGCGTAATAAGTTTGTCCTGATCAATGTTGGCATAATTTATAATCCATTGCAGAAGGGCATCAATTGTCGGAATGATGTGATCCTGGCCTTCTTTCCCTTGCTCATAATTGATTTGTGCTGATTCCTGATAGATTTTATTTGCGATGATGATCAGATTGTTGCGCGCGATTTCATCCCATGGTTTCGCAAAATAGCCTTCCACGGCTTGATGAAACGCTACCGCCAGCGGGAGCGCACGTTCGGGAGGCAGTTCAACGACGGACATTATCTGCTCCAAATATTGTCAACCTATTGTTATTGTAGACCAAAACCGGATGGGTTACATGCCGACATAGTTGGGTCCGCCTCCGCCTTCAGGTGCGGTCCATACAATGTTCTGGCGGGGATCCTTGATGTCGCAAGTTTTGCAATGAATGCAGTTTTGCGCATTGATCTGCAAGCGAGGTCCGGCTGACTCCTGAATAATCTCATACACACCGGCAGGGCAGTAACGTGTCTCGGGTGAGGCATATTCCTGGTAATTGACATCAATGGCCAGTGCCTTGTCACGCAGTTTCAGATGAGCAGGCTGGTTTTCAGCGTGGTTCGTACCGGATAGATAGACCGATGATAGCAAGTCAAACGTCAATTTTCCGTCTGGTTTGGGGTAATCCGGTTTTGTGCATTGACTTGATGGTTTCAACGCTTTGTAATCAGCGTGATTCGCAAGTGTCCATGGGGATTTGCCACGCGTGATATATGTTTCAAACGCTGCATTGGCGAGTCCTGCAACCAGACCATGACGAAAGCCGGGACGAATATTGCGGACTTTGTACAACTCATCTGCCAGCCAGGATTGCCTGATCTTTTCAGGATATGCCGTGAGTTCAACCGGCGCCGGTTGATCTGTCTGCAAGGCCTCAAAGCATGCTGTAGCAGCCAGCATGCCGGATTCCATTGCGGTATGAATGCCCTTGATTTTTGGCACATTGAGAAACCCTGCGCCATCCCCCATGATAACGCCGCCCGGGAAAGTCAGTTTCGGTAATGATTGCCAGCCTCCTTCATTCAGAGCCCGTGCTCCATAGGCAATGCGCTCGCCGCCGGCAAGTATTCCTGATATAAAAGGATGGGTTTTGAAACGTTGCATCTCGGCAAACGGATTTAACCATGTGTTTTGATAATCCAGCCCGACAACATAACCGATAGCCACACGATTGGCAGATAGAAAATATATGAATGAACCGCCATAGGTTGCATTATCCATTGGCCATCCCACGGTATGGATGACCTCGCCTTGCTGGTGCTGTTCGGCTGGAATTTCCCAGACTTCCTTGATTCCCAGTCCATACGTTTGCGGTTGAACATTCGCGCGTAATTTAAACCGGTGCATCAGTTGTTCACTTAACTGGCCGCGACATCCCTCAGCAAACAGGGTTTGTCTGGCATGCAAATGCATTCCGGGTTGATAATTGGGCGTTTGATTGCCTTCCCTGTCAACCCCGGCGTCACCTGTGGCCACACCAATGACTTCGCCTTCTGCATTATAAAGAATATCGGTTGCTGCAAAACCAGGGTAGATTTCACAACCCAGTGATTCAGCCTGGGTTGCCAGATATTGGCACAGCTCGCCAAGGCTGATGATGTAGTTACCATGATTGCGCATGGGTCCTGGTGTGGGCAAGCGAACGGCATGTTTTCCGGTTAAAAAATAAAATGCATCATGAGTGACGGGTGTATCAAGCGGTGCGTCTTGCCATGTATCGGGGAGCAGGGCTT
>CAZDYY010000193.1:0-4429 GCA_964509745.1 uncultured Legionella sp.
TGCATGGGTGTGATTAAAACTGCGGTTAATTCACAGCCTTTATCCCGTATTTTCAAAAAGGGTACCTTGATTATATCGTAAAGCAGTTTTCCACTGAGTACACTGCTCATCATGATGACGGCAATTGCGAATACACCGGACGATTCGATGTCGAATTTGCTGAAGGCTTTTCCCTCCAGATTGAAGTGTTCATAAAACCATTGATTTCCTGAACCGGGTAAGCGAGTATAATAGACAGGGAATGGCAATACAGGTGGTCACAACCATGTTCTATAATGCGATTCATCAGTTATCCCAACCACTCCAGGATGCAACTGCCGAGAGCACGGATTCCTGCCCGGAACTGCAGTCTGTCCAGGATTTTGCAACGTATGTCAAAACACTGACCTCATCAAGGCTTCTTCAATTTTTAACCAGCGCAAACGGCATCATTTTTCAAAAATGGGTGCGCTCACCGGAAGAATTACGCCAACTGCTCTGTTCATTGGACTCGGTACGTTGCACTTTGTTTTGTGAAACCACGCAATCCCTGCGATGGATGCTTTGTGGTGCATAACGTTCAAACTGGCCGATCCTTGGCTGGATTAAAGATTAATCAAGGAGAATAATGATAATGCAATCATTGGTTAACAAAGAAGAAGACTCCAGTTTTTTTATCAATGCCTTTGCCTTGTCAGGCTCGGTTACTCCCCTGGTCTTCTGGAACGTGATTTATTTTACCGTGTTTTCGATTCTGGTATCTGTGGCATGGCACTGGTATCCGAATATTGCCTTACCCATCGCTCCCTTTGAATATGCCGGACTGGTTATGGGGCTGATTCTCGTCTTTAGGGTCAATGCGGGCTATGACCGATGGTGGGAGGCTCGAAAAATATGGGGGAATGTTGTCAACCACAGCCGGAACCTGGCCATCATTGTGAAAAATTATGTAAAAACCGCGGATAACAAGGCTATGGAATCAACATTCAACCTGGTTGCCGCCATGCCATTTATCATGAAAAATCATTTGAGAGGACAGGATAATCTGGATGAAATTGGAGATTTGGTTACACCCGGGGAATTGACCATACTGGAACAGGCAACACACCGACCTAGTCAATTATCCAGTTTTCTTGCTGCCCGTCTTTTCGGATTTATGGAGCAAAATCAACTGGACTCGTTTTCATATATGCAAGCCGAGGAGAAAAGGGCGCTGATTATTGATGCCCAGGGGGCCTGTGAACGCATTTTGAAAACGCCCATCCCATATGTCATGGCAATCAAGTCAAGACGGTTTATTTGTCTCTTCCTTCTGGCCATGCCTTTTGCGCTGGTTTCGCTTTCACCTTATATCAATCCGTTGATTACAGGGCTGGTCGCGTATGCCCTGCTGGCTCTGGATCAGATTGGAGTTGAACTGCAAAGTCCTTTTTCACAAAAACGTTTAAGTCATCTGCCGTTAAACGATATTTGCAATACCATCAAGAACAATGTGATGGAGATCAAACGTTGTCAATCGCTGCGATGATCAAGGACAAAGCGAAACACTTTTCAATCATATTTACTCTTTTACTATCTGGTTTTGGTGGCGATCAGGGCATATCCAGCCCCATTCCTGCGCGTTTTATTTTGCCCTCCCTGATAAACGATAAACAATTTCACAAGGCATGGTCTGAATCAGCACCAGCAAACGTCTTTCGCCGACTTGTGCTACTTGCACAATGCGCTCACCCCTCATTACATAAATTAATACAGCAAATTCGGGATTTAAAATCAGGCATCAGTAATGCATTCAAACCATCAGGCCAACAACGAGTAGCAAGCACCCCTCCCTACCATCGGCATTATTTTAAAACCTTGCGCGAGGTGTCATTGGCAAAAGCACATACACAAGACCAATCACCGCACAAAGCCATGATTAAATGCATACAGGCATTCATGTTAAACGAATACATCAACGCCTTCACGCGAGGGTGATGCAGTCAATGTACTGCTTTTAAGTGGTACTACTTTGTATACAGGTGGCCTTTTCACTACCATTGGCATTGCACCTTCATCGAATCTGGCTGTTATTACACTGTAAACAAGAAGTTGCTGCTGCTGTTCAGTCCGGACTGGAATTGAGCGGTCTGCGGTGTTTTTCCTTTTTTCATTGTAATCTTTACTTCCATAAACGCGGTCATGGGTTTATCATTTTAACATAATACAAATTAATCAAGGATAAGATTCATGAGTGTACAAAGCAAGAACCGTATTACAGCGCGGATATCTGAATATAAGGTCCCACCAGTAGATGATGTATTAGTATTAGGCAAAGACGCGCCCATCGGATCCGTTGCCATGAAAAGAGCATTAGGTCTGTTGATCGCCCAACCCTACGAACATATCAAACTGGACGATGATGTTCTGAGTGATCTGCTGGTTCGTCAAGCTATCTTAAAGCGTTTAAAAAAAGAGGCGTTAATTAGTTTTATCATTACGCATATCAAACCATTAATGAGCGAAAATGAAATTCTGCATTTAAGCCTGGATACTGAAACTCAAATTGACGTCAGTGAATTAAGTTGTTGATGTATGTGTTCAGTCATTCACAAATAATTGTAATCGCTTCAATGCAGATTGAAGCTGGATTTGTATAGTACCGACCTCATCCCATTGCTGGCTTATAATAGCGGCTTCCTGACGCAGGGCTATTTCATATAATTGTAGAGCTCCTGCGTTACCCGCCCCACCTTTAAATTTATGATTGAATGATTTCACATTGCCCCAATCTTGTTTACCGATAGCCTCGGATAAGTCTGATAGCGTCCCTGATAACATAGAACACAGAACCTTTAGATAGGCTTTGAGTTGAACTTTATCTTTTCCAAACAATAGCTCCAATCGTTCCATGTCCATAATCTGTTTACTCAGATCCAATTTCTCTGCGAGTTGACCATGATCGCTGGTTTCATCTTTTACTGAATCCAAATTCTGGCTAATCAGCCAACGGGCAAGCAAATGACCCAGGGAATTGAAATTAACCGGCTTGGCAATATAGTCATCCATTCCAGCTGCTAGACAAAGCTCTTTATCTCCTTTTAATGCATGGGCGGTCATCGCAATAATCGGAACATGAGCGCCCTCTTGTTTCGCCTCAATCAGTCTGATTTCTCGAGATGCAGTGTACCCATCCATTTCCGGCATTTGACAATCCATCAAAATCAAATCATAAGATGCTTTTTTAAATGCACCGATAGCCTCAAGTCCATTATTAGCAAGATCCACATGTTGATAACCGAGAGCTGCCAACATTTTTAAGGCGACTTGTTGATTAACTGGATAATCTTCCACCAATAAAATTGCTGTTTTATTATTGGTATTTAGAAGAGGCTCAGCAACCGTGGTTTTTTCAGGATTTGCTTCATAATGTTCATGTTGCTTCATCTGTAATGCGTTAATAATATTTTCATATAATCTGGATTGACGAACTGGCTTGGTTAAACAATTCACAATATGAAGCTGCTGTAATTTTTCGCGATTTACCGGCAGACCCAGCGAGGTCATCATTAAAACAGGGATATTTGTTAGCTCCGGTTTTTCATATATTTGTTTGGCAAGTGATAAGCCATCGAGTCCAGGCATGGAGTAATCTATTAAAACAAGTCCATATGGTTTTCTTTGAGCAACTGCTTCCATTAATTTTTCCATCGCCGTATAGCCATTATCTACACTATCGCAGCACATACCCCATGCTCTCGTTTGCAACTCCACAATTCGACGGTTAATTTCATTATCATCGACCATCAAAACACGAAGATTCGTCAGATCATTAATAAAAAACTCAACCATTTTCGGCGTATCAACCTTTACTCTTTGCGCACGAATGGTAAACCAGAAATGACTGCCCATGCCGGGCGTGCTTTGAACGCCTATCTCCCCGCCCATAAACTCAACCAAACGTTTGGAGATGGCTAACCCCAAGCCTGTTCCTCCATATTTTCTTGATACGCTGGCATCACCTTGCGAAAAGGAAGTAAATAAATTTTTCATCATCTTGGGCGTGATACCAATGCCTGAATCAAGCACATCAAAACGCAAAACATATTCATCAGGATTGCTTTTCTGCAAATTGGCTTTATCCATTGAAATTTTCAGTTCAATTTGTCCAGCTTCTGTAAACTTCACGGCATTGCCAAGCAGATTAATCAACACTTGGGTTAAACGTGCGGAATCACAGGTTATCCAAGCAGGCACATCCAAATCGAATAGTGCCCCAATGGCCAATTGCTTTTCATGTGCTCGAGGCGCCACAATTTCAACCGCATCTTCAACCACTTGATGTAAATCAAAATCGATACGATCTAATTCAAAGTGCCCGGATTCAATTTTGGAAAAATCTAAAATATCATTAATTAATGCCAGTAAAGTTTCGCCAGATAGATGGATTGCATTGGCATACTCAAGTTGT
>CAZDYY010000194.1:0-3216 GCA_964509745.1 uncultured Legionella sp.
TGCGGGACATAATATTAGCTCCCTCCACCGTAACAGAGATAGGTATGCCTTGATAGCAATTATACAAATAATTGCGCGGCCCCTCGACCACGGTACGTCCTCCGTGCACATCCATCGCGTCGTTGATGGCAATTCGCGCCAGTTCGGTGTTGTAGTATTTGGTAATGGCTGATGCCACTGAGGGTTTTTTGCCTTCATTGACTGCTGCCACAGTCAATAACCGGGTGGCGTTTACAAGATAATTCAAGCCTGCAATTTCCGCCAGTTTTTCTTCCACCCCTTCCATCTGGGCCAGCTCGACATTAAATTGTCGACGAATGCGGGCAAACGCGCCAGTGGTCAGATATGACAGGGAGGATGAAGCCGCTGCCAGCGCTGGCAATGATATAGACCGGCCAATAGACAAGCATTCAACCAGCATATGCCATCCATGTCCTGCCATTTTCTGGCCACCAATGATACTCGTAATGGGAACAAAAATATTTTCGCCACGAATCGTACCATTCATGAACGGCTGGCCAGCAGGTAAATGCCGGTTGCCAATTTCCAGATTTTCCACATCACGCGGAATAAGCAAACAGGTAATCCCTTCTTCACCAACCCCTTTCAACAGACCATGCGGATCTTTCAGGGACACGGCAAGACCTATCAGGGTTGCGACAGGGGCCAGGGTAATCCAGCGCTTGTTCAGGGTCAGATTCAAGCCAAGCAGCTTTTTGCCATCAATGGTTTTTTCCATCACGACGGCTTCCGATTTAATTGACGTGGCGTCACTGCCTGCATCCGGCTCGGTTAAGGCAAAACAGGGGATATCAAGCCCTTTGGCCAGTCTTGGCAAATAATGCGCCTTCTGCTCATCGGTACCGTAGTGGTGCAATAACTCGCCTGGGCCAAGGGAGTTGGGAACCATCACAGTCACTGCTGCCACGCCCGAGTGACTGGCTATTTTCATAACGACATCAGAGTGCGCACGGGCAGAAAAACCCTTGCCACCATATTCCTTGCTAATCACAAGGCCCAAAAATCCTTGATCCTTGAGATAAGCCCAGACATTTGCGGGAAGATCCATGGCCTGACAAACCTGCCAGTCATCGACCATGTCACACAGTGTTTGTGTTTCATTATCGAGGAAAGCCTGTTCTTCATCTGTCAGTGACGTGGAAACGCTGGCCAGCTTTTTCCAGTCCGGAGTACCGGTAAAGATATCTTTTTCAAGCCAGGTATCCCCGGTATTTAACGCTTCCTCTTCTGTTTTGGACAGGGTTGGCATTGATTTGCCTGCGCGCTTGAACAGGAAATCGCTGATGGCAAAGCGCACCGCTTCAACATGCAAAATAACTGCCGTAGTAATAATAATACCCCACAACAGCACCCCGGCCAGCAAGGGCAGGCCCGTGTTAAACGTAGCAAGGAGCAGATACACCGCACTGCCTGCATCCCAGACGACAGGCTTCATGCCCCGGTAAAGAACAATTAAAGTAAATACGAGGTATAAAAAAAACATTGCGATAGCCATATCAAACCCTTCCTTTTGTGACGATAATTTCCAGATTCTCAACTGATTACGGAGCCTCGAATTCCCATGGCTTGACCACGGGACCCATTTACGAACTTCAATATGGACCCCGCGGTCGGAGCCGCGGGGATTCGAAAAATTGAGAATAGCGTATATTATGTATAGTACGCCAGTTTTATCAGGTTAGGCAATTTGATCTTGCTGAAAGAAATCAACTACTCCGCAATGCGCCGGATTACCCGGGAGCGTTACCCCTGAAACCGGTGATTGACACGAATGGGTTTGGCATGCTTTTCAATATAATGAATAATTTTGCCGGCAATATTAATGCCTGTCGTCATCTCAATCCCTTCAAGTCCCGGAGAAGAATTGATTTCCAGAACCAGGGGACCATGATTGGAGCGCACCAAATCAACACCAGCCACTTTCAATCCCATGGTTTTAGCAGCGGCAATCGCTATTGCACGTTCCTGCGGGGACAGTTTGACCTTGAGTGCCTTGCCACCCTGATGGATATTGGCACGAAATTCACCATCCTTTGCATGACGTTCAATTGCCGCCACAACTTTATCACCGATGACAAAACAACGAATATCCTTGCCTCGTGATTCCTGAATATATTCCTGAACCAGAATATTGGCATGCATTTCCTTGAATGCATTGATAATACTCAGGGCAGACTGATGACTGTCAGCAAACACAACTCCCTTTCCCTGTGTGCCCTCCAGCAATTTAATCACCAGAGGAGCACCCCCAACCATACGAATCAAATCTTCCGTATCATCCGGAGACTGGGCAAAACCAGTCAGTGGCATCGCAATCCCCTTGCGACCCAACAGCTGCAATGAGCGAAATTTATCGCGTGATCGCGCAATGGCGATTGACTCGTTTAGTGCGTACATGCCCATGGTTTCCATGTGGCGCAATACGGCGGTGCCATAAAACGTATTCGAGGCTCCGATTCGCGGAATCACTGCATCAAATCGAGGCAACAGCTCTCCACCCCGATAATGCACGGTGGGTGACGATGCGGCCACGTTCATATAACAAAACAGCGGGTTAATAATTCTGACATCGTGTCCGGCTTCAATTCCTGCGGCGACAAGCCGTTTGTGCGAATACAACCGTGGGTTGGTCGCCAGTATTGCAATTTTCATAACGTGATGTTCCTATCCAGAATCAGGCAGTCAACAACATATAGTCTTTAGCCAGCAATTTCGCATCATGCGGAGAGGTAAAAAACGCAGCCAGTTCACCCTGCGGATTAAACAGCAACACCGTCCCGGTGTGCTCAATATCATAATGATCAGGACTTGCAGCATCCTTATTCACAACTTTAAGCCAGGCAATGCCCATTTCACTGGTCATGGCCTTGACTGAGGCTTCATCCCCTCTGGCACCATAAAAGTGGACATCAAATGCCCTGACATAATGAGCCAGTTTCTCAAGATTATCCCGGTCAGGATCGATAGAAATCATCACCACATTCGGCAACGTTTTCACACCCTCTTCCTGCAGCAAGCGATACATTTTACCCAGTTCAGCCATCGTGGTGGGACACAGGTAACCACAATTGGTAAAACCAAAAAACATCATCGTCCATGACCCGCGCAAGCTGGTATTGTCAAATGGCCTGTTATCCGTGCCTGTCAGGGAAAATGCATGTACCGGGCGTGGTTTGTCCAGAAAAGTGCCATGAA
>CAZDYY010000194.1:3226-4408 GCA_964509745.1 uncultured Legionella sp.
GTTTTTTTGTATGCACATGTTGTGCCACAAACAAGCCGGCACTCAGTGCAACGATGGCCAGCAAAAACGCAATGGTCAACGTCAAGCGCCTGGTTTGATCAGACATGTCAAATCTCCTGCAATATAATGGTCGACCAGTAAAAATACGAACAGCAACATCAAATATACAATAGAAAATCGAAACGTTTGCATGGCAACCCTGGCCACGGTGGTGCGATACAACACAACCGACCAATACATAAATCGAGCACCAAGCAGCAATGCCCCGACAAGGTAAAACCAGCCACTCATCCCCACCACAAACGGCAGTACGCTGACTACCAGTAATAAAATGGTGTAGAGCAGCACATTTAGTTTGGTATGGTGAATACCATGCGTAACAGGCAGCATCGGAATGTCTGCATGCTTGTAATCTTCAAAACGATATATCGCCAATGCCCAGAAATGAGGCGGGGTCCATGTAAAGATAACCAAAACCAGCAGCAACGCTTGTGGATCCATGCTGTTGGTCATCGCTGTCCAGCCCAGCAAAGGAGGTGCAGCGCCGGCCAAACCACCAATCACAATGTTTTGTGGCGTGGCCCGTTTCAAGTACCCTGTATACACGCCTGCATAGCCAATGATGGTGATAAACGCAAGCATGGCCGTGAGTGTATTGACGAAGAAGTTTAACACAGTCAAACCGGAAATGCTCAATATTATCGCAAACCATGTTGCCTGCTGTACAGAAACACGTCCCTGTGCAACCGGTCTTTTTTTCGTCCGCGCCATGATAGCATCAATTCGTTTATCCACCAGATGATTAATGGCAGCGGCACTGCCAGCACACAAGGCAATTCCCAGCAAGGTCATACACAGAATAAACAAGGGTACCCGCCCGGGCACAGCAAGGAACATCCCTACAACGACCGTAAGCAGCATCAGAGCGACAACACGGGGTTTACACAATTCCAGATAATCACGCCAGGCGATTCCAGACTGTGGCCGAATACTAGCCTGCATGGGTTACTCCTTTTGTGGTCAGGTATCGCAAGCTGACCATGGTCGCCAGAAGCAAGGCGGCCATACCATTGTGTGCAACAGCAGCCCACAGCGGCAGCAACCAGACAACGTTCACTACGCCCAGGGTAAACTGCAACGTCACCAGTATGATGGCGACCAGCGCCCCTGCACGTAATAATT
>CAZDYY010000195.1:0-4407 GCA_964509745.1 uncultured Legionella sp.
GCCCATGTATTCAAGACTATCCAAATGGGTTGGTTTTTTATTTTCATTTGGTCATGGCGTCATTATCATTTTACTCACGATCATCATTGCTAATGACGCCAAGCAATGGAATATTCCAGCATGGACGGAAGGACTTGGTGCATGGATTTCAGTTGTATGCCTGATTTTTTTTGGCCTATATGCCTCTACTCAGCGCTTAAAAAATATCGAAGAAGTGCCATTACGAAATTTTATGGACCCAAGAGTTTTCTGTTCAACAAACACGGAGTCCATTACTCCAAGCCCTCTTTTTTAACGCCGGTTCTTATTGGGAGTATATTTTCATTATCTTTTGATACACTGATTATTACTACAGCATTTTCTCTCAATGGCTATGCTTTGGGAGGTCCAATCTTTCCAGCGCTTCTTGGAATAACGTTCATGCTGGGGATGATGATCACGGATGGTCTGAATGGCTATGTTATTGCCAGCATTCTCACCCTTGCAGACAAGCGATCCCAATATTACTCGTGTATTTTAGATATGGCCTTTGGTGGTTTTAGTTTGGCGGCAGGTAGTTATCTTATTTATAATTTAGTTTGAAGTTCATGCCATGAGGGATTTAAATGAATAGTAAAACGATTATTTTATATTCTTATCTTGTAGAAACCGCACCAAAAATTGCTTTATTGAATGAGATTCTCACCCCTCTTCTGGATGATGGGTTAATCATCGCATTTTCTGGTGGCGTCGATAGTAGTTTCCTGTTGTGGGCTGCGATTGAATCATTAAAGTTGTCCAACGCTGATGAAAAAAAAGGACGTGTATTAGCTATGTTGGCGGTCAGTCCAAGTATTCCTGCTTGGGAAATACAAGATGCAAAAGCTTTTTCTGAAACATTTATTAAAACATTTCAATCTCACATAAAGATGAGATTATTATTGAAGCCATTATATCCATGGCAAAAAACATGGGTATTAAAGTATTGGCCGAAGGTGTGGATTCCCAAAATCAAATTGATTTTTTAACAGCTAAATTATGTGAGGAAGTCCAAGGATTCCATATGGCAAACCATTAGCTGCCAATGCTATAGTAGAATATGTCCGCGGCAAGCAAGCAGATTCTGTCTGAAATTGTTTTCATGGGGGAAGGTATTATTTTGCTGAGGTTAAGAGAAAACGAAGTCGCTAAAAACTCTCCGGAAATTTCTGGGGTTTGCGGCTAACCCTGGTTTTAAAAACAATCTAGGTGAAACACCATGAAAATAGCAGACTTAGTTAATCATAAAACACTACCCTCGATCATCGCTGATGATACCGGTTGCATTACTCACGTTAATGATCTATTTAATAAAACTTATGGCTGGAAAAAAAATCAATTAATAGGTTCACCACTTTCAAGCATTATTCCCAAGCACTTGCGAGATGCGCATCATATGGGATTTTCTCGCTTTCTTTTAAGAGAATCACCAACTATTTTAAATCAATCTATGAAGCTTAAGGTATTGCATTCAGATGGCAAAATTGCTGATGCAATCCATTATATTATTGCGGAGAAAGTGGGGAAGGTGTGGCAGTTTGGGGCGACCATCGAATTGATAAGTGATATCAGCGATGAATAAACAAATACTGGAACAATTGAATCAGCTACGGTCAACCCTTGCCAAAATGGAAGAGATTTTTAATGGGATCAATGAGTCTATCGTATGGGTCAACATGGATGGTCGCATTCAATGGTGTAATGCAACGTTTGATCGATTACTACAAAAACCACATATTCAAATTTTAGGTGAGAGTATCTTTGCGGTTATTAATTTTGAACAGTCATTTGCATTAAACAATACCAAAAGCAGTTGGCAATTCAGCGATATATTATATCAACAGGGGGGCGACAACCGGTGTCTTGAATTGTCTTTTAAATACTTTGTAGATTATCAAAATGAAAAATCAATTATCATTATTATTAACGATGTTACAGAAAAAAGAAAAACGCAACAGCAACTTGAGCATCTTGCTCATTATGATATTTTGACCAATATCCCTAATCGCATGCAATTCCAGTCATTTTTAAAACGAGAACTTTCTAAATCGGAACGACATGGTAGACAATTTGCGCTTATGTTTATTGATTTAGATAAATTTAAATTGGTGAACGATACCTATGGGCATGAGTATGGCGATTGTTTATTAAAAATGGTTGCTGATCGGTTGTCAGAATCAATGCGAATAGAGGACTTTATTGCGCGTATGGGTGGGGATGAATTTATATTGGTTGTAGATGAAAATCCGGATAAAGAGATGGTGTATAAAATTGCCGATAGAATTGTTAAAGCATTAATTTTTCCCTATGAAATTGCAGGACGCCAGATATTGATTGGCGCCAGTATTGGCATTGCTTTTTATCCCGATGATGGCATAACAGAGCCAGCTTTATTATCTGTTGCAGATGCCCGAATGTATGAGGCCAAGCGCTTGGGGGGAAATAGATATAAATGAGAAGATATCTGGAAATGAGTGGATGTATAGGGTAATAGTATTGACCTCACCACCTATCGAAATGCTTCAAATTAAGCCAGAATGAAAATGTTAAGTCGCTCATTCAAATTAAGGTGGTGGATCCATATGAAAGATATTGAAGTATTAGGCATAGACTTGGCAATGAATGTTTTCCAATTACATGGAACAAATGCTAAAGGGTAATGTGTTCTTAAGTAAATATTAAGCCGAGAAAAGCTGATTGGGATTATGGTTCCAAAAGCTACAGGCTGATTTCAGATTAAACCGTATCGCCATCTTCTCGACGAAGCATGTTAACAAGATCATGAACCTCATTTGATAGGCCGTTTGACAATAGTACAAGATTAAAATCATGAATATCTAAATTTATAATCTGCTCTACGTTAACATTTAAAAACGCGATAAGCCAGAACAATTGAGAGGAATTATCCAACAACAATTGCAGACGGTATTCAGCATCATCATGCATATCGAGTATTTCGAGCAAACGTACTAATGTCAGTTGTTCTTGTATCAACAATATTAAATGGGCTTTTTTGGCTATTTTGGTTGAGATTTAGCAATAGTTACAAAATGCTTCTACGCGATGGTGGTTCCACAGGAAAAATTTGATTATGCCGCGGGTTCGTCGGAATTACACTCAGCATCCGGGTCAAAAATTGATTTAGATCAGACAAAAATCCGCTCGGTCTTCTATTTGATTCCCGTTGCTGTATCGCCGGCTCAAAAAATTCATCCAAAGCAGACTCATCAGCATACGTGCCATCCTGCCGGTTCTGTTCACGCTGCTGTGCATAATAAGCCATATGAAATCTGTCATATTCTGCCATATTGGAATCAGAATCATTCAATCGCGCTGTTGGAGTCTGAGATCTTGTTTCACTGTTTGATCCGTGATCATTAAGGTCAATCATCAAATGACGTACTTGATTAAGCACTATTTGTTGTTCGGTTCGTTCTTCGATAAAATTTAGCATTGAGCTTCGCATTAAGGCATTAAAGAACCCATTCCGTCATAAAACAATCCAGAATGCGTAAAATACACCCTGAGGTGCGGGTAAAACCTTACCGACTCCGTTTTTGCGGACGCAGTGAAGCATATATGGGGAGTTTGCGGCTACCCCGTCCATCATCGTGACGATCAAGTAACGCCTGCTACCTCGCTACATGCCATCAACCTTAAAACAACCATAACACATAATCCCGTAAATAAAGGTTCCTTCGTTTATTTTGTGCTATTTTTGATCTAACCAATCGTAGCAAATAGATGCTACATGGCTGCTACATCTGCAACATCAAAAGACTGCTAAGTTGGTTAATCGTTTTAGTCGATCCGGGTTGTCATCAACATAAATCGCGGTGGTGACAATGCTTGTGTGTCCCGCGAGTCTCGAGATTGCTTTGATGTCCCCGCCTTGCTCGATGAGGCGCGTGATAAATGTACGCCTGCCGGAGTGCGAGCTTGCACCTATAATTCCTGCTTTGTCATACAAGGATTTAAACCATTTTTGCAAGGCATTGGGGGTAAAGCGGGTCTTGCGTTGGGTTTGAAAAAGTGGCTTTTTGCGATCATGGTGTTGGATGCTCATTATGTATTCTTCCAAGGCGTCGCACACTTTTTTATGGGTGAGGTAGGCGTAACGTTGTTTTTCGCCTTTGGTCATGGCGCGTGTCAGGCAAATTTCATCGAGCAATTTGTAATTCGTATCCGTGATGTCGGCGATGGTCAGGGATGCTATTTCTTTGGCGCGTAAGCCCAATCCAAACGAGCAATACAGTAGGGCTGTATTGCGAAGTGCTAATTGGCCTGAGCGCGCAACAATCAGCAGACGTTTGAACTCCGCTTCACTCAAAACCTTGGCTTTACCTTCTTTTTGCATCAAAACTCCTAATGAGTGCCTAATTTATCTCT
>CAZDYY010000196.1:0-4393 GCA_964509745.1 uncultured Legionella sp.
TACCGGATTTATTTATTTAAAAGTCAGCGGAAAATCCCGCGAAACCCCCATCCCATTCGGCCCTTTTCTTTGTATTGCCGGACTATTTTCGTTGTTCTTTGGTAAAAGGATTCTGGAATGGTATTTGCTGATTTAGGGTGTGATTAAAACTACTGGACAAAATCAAACCAGGTATCTGGGTACGGTTCTTTCACCAGAGTGAAGTGCCACCACTCTTCCGTCACCCCTTTGAACCGGTGTGAGAATAACCGGGGACGGGTCTGCCAAGAAAATTTTCAGAACCTGCGTACCGCTGGCTTTGAATGATACCGGGAGCAATAGAGGAAAGCGACACAAAATCTGCGGGCATTTGAGTAACCAGTGCCGTGGCTTGTGCAGAAAAAATTATGGACGCCAGGCCAGATTTCATGAATTGTTTAACCCTGGCCAGGAAACATGCTGACATGCACTAGCCTTTGTTTCGGCGCTGGGTTAATGCCGAAAAAAATTCCGGCTTATTCAAACCGATTTCCTTGAAAATCTGTGGCACTTTGTCCCAGCTGTTTTCCTGACCGATACTCTCAACGACCATCTCAAAGCCCCTGTCCTTGTCAGCAGGCACGCCCCAGCCATTGATATAGCACAAGCCATGCAAACGCCTTGCCTGTATATGATTCAAATTTACTGCGGCCAACAGGTAAGCATGCGCCTCAGCGTAGCAAGCCAGCATCTGCCGTTCGTTAGACTCACTGGCAAAAACACCTTCCTTTTGCAGGCTTTCCCTGAATTTTCCTTCATCCAGCAAATTTTTCCCAAGCAGATACTGTGAACTTGAATCATCCAGAGTAGATGCAGCGCGATATATTGCCAGCAACATCTCTCGTGCAAACGGGTATTTTTTCTTTCCCTGTAATTTGACATAAATCGCAGCCAGTTGATGATAAAAGGCAATTTCCCTTGCAACCAACTCATCGCTGACTTGATTATTAACACGGCCTTGTTGCAAGACCCTGATTTTTTTTATCAGCCTGTTTATTTTAAATCGCTTGAACCAGCACATACCGCCCTCCTTCAGTTTTCCTGACTATCACGACGAAATAGTCCAACGGAACAACTCTGCAACAATAAAAACAAGTCCTAAAATCAAGGCAATTTTCAATACAAATGGCCCGGTCTCGGACGCTTTTGGCGCAGGCTTGTTTTCTTCCACTTCCTTTTCAGGCTCTTCAGTGGCATAAATTTCATTATCAATACGCTTTGATGTAACGTATGTCACAATGGCGGCAACAAACCCCAACCCGAAAAATGCCAGCACAATCAGCCAGCCAGCCGATTTTTCACTAACACCATATGCTTCTTGAACAATGGTGATCCAGCTGTAGATAAAATCAGGAATATTGTAACTTAAACCAAATGCAATATAGGGTAAAATATAAGCACCAATTCCAAACAACAACATACTGATCACCAGACAAACCAGCCCGACAACATAATACTTTTGATTTAATTGATAGCGATCAGGTTCCATAAACAAGTTCCCTTTATTTTGCAGGACGAGGCAAATCCATCAGTACATGAATTAAACATAGCAAATAGCCACTGTATTGCCAAGCACTCATAAAAAATAAAAAAACCGAACCATTTGGTAAAACAGTATATTTGTGTTACAATGACTTTCCAGATAATTAAGGTAACTAGAAAATGTCAGAAAAAGTACGTGGTACAGTTAAATGGTTTAACGAAAGCAAAGGCTTTGGTTTTATTGAAAGCAACGGCAAAGACTACTTTGTTCACTTCAGCGCAATTCAAGGCAGTGGATTCAAAACACTGGCTGAAGGTGCCGCTGTAATGTTCAAGCCAGGTCAAGGACAAAAAGGTCCTCAGGCAGAAGAAGTCGAAGTGGTTTAATCCCCGCTTCCCAAAAAACCGCCAGAGATATTTCATTATGTCTGGCGGTTTTTTTTTACCCTGTTTCCCGGGTAGTTCATCAAGGTACCGCTCACCCTTTCCTCTTCCGATAAATTTTCACCTGCTGTACCACCGGATCCAGCCATGGACCAGATATCTTATAGGTATACGCACTAATCTGCTGCATGCCCTTGTTAATGATTTTACTGGCCACCCAGGTTGCCATACCTGCTATTGGACCAGCAATCGGACCACCCGCAATCGTCACCACAATCGGTAAACTGGCCATAATATAGGGCGAAACACGTAAATCAAGATCGTACAGATGTTTTACCAAATCCAGATCACCTTTCATACTCGCATAAGCCACAGGACCATCAATATAACTGTCCTGAGTATTCATCACCCCGTTTTTCACGGAAAAATTACCCTTGAACTCATCAAAACTATACCCGTCTTTTGCCAAATCACTGAAATCCAGTTGAAGACGCCGCGGGATCGTTTGCAAACTCAAAATACTCAACAACTTGCCCAACCCCAGCTTTTCCTCCGTGGCTTTTGTCAGGTTGGTAATTCGACCATTTTTCAATACCAGCTGCAGGTTACCGGTTAATTTATTCAGAGAAAAATCAAACACAGATCCAGGCCAGCCGCCTTTAAACCATGCAGTGCCGCGATGAGCTTCTACGGCTGGTACGATGTTCCAGCGTGCAAGCGCTTTCCCGAGATCAAATATTTGCAACTCTGATTCAAGTTGCGTACTGCCCCGTTTCCCTTTCTGCTTCCAGTCACCCTGAATGGTCAATTGATATTCCGGCGATTTAATCTTGCAATAATCCAGTGTCCATTGTTGTGGACTGCTGCTACTTTTCAAACTGATATTACCCAGCTCTATCTTGTCAAACTTTACTTCACCGACTGTCAAATCCAGATTGGGAATATCATCCGGCTTGAGCACAACATTCATCGGCATGGTGTTATTTTTCATCAGGGACAATAAATTTTCCAGATTCAAATGATCAATATTTCCGGACAAGGTATTTGCTGCCACCTGATAATGCAGATCTGCCGATACACCTTTTTCCTGCACTTTGACAGACCAGTCATCTTTTGCCAGTTTACGTGCCTTGACTCGCATATCATTATAAACAAGGCTGAATGCAAGGTTTTTTTCAGCATTGAAATCAACATCTATGGTAAGAGGATTCGCTTCCTCAATTGTTTTACCCAGCGGTGGTGGAAGATCCACTGCCACACCTTCCATGGAGGTACTGATTCGCATATGATCCGGCTGCTTTGGATCTTGCGTCAAGGTCATCACGCTCTGGATATTTAAATGACCGTGCATCATGGAGAGTAAAGGGAATGAAAACTTCTGGCGTAGCAACTCGATACTGGTACTTCCCTCGATATTCACTTCGACATAAGGTTCTGGTTTGCGTATTGATCGCATATGAATTGCAATCGGGTCACCGGCAAGCGACCCCTGAAGCTCACTTCGGGTAACACCATGTTCATCAAATTGTAAAACTCCGGATAATTTATCAATAGATATGTTATTTAATGCATGATGCAGGATCACGTGATTGTTATCAAACGTGACTACACCCTTTGCAAGCACATGATCACTTTCAGGATAGAGCGGAATTTCCAGACGTAAATCCAGACCCAGCGTATCCTCAATATCCATTGCCTTCCATCGTTGCAAATGCTTGCCAACAGGTGAGGCAAAGACATAGTCCTTGATTTTTTCCGCTGGCGCATTGATTTCTCCGTGAATGAGCAACGCCTCTTTACCCAGACCAATGCCATTGATCACAAGGCTCATTTTATCCACCAGCACACCTTGCATGTCAGCATGAACAATATTGACATCCATGGTCCGCTTGTCAAACAACAAGTGCGCATCTATATCCCGGCTTAACGGCCAGTTCTTGCCAATCAGAATGTCCACACCGCTGACGTAGCTGTTGATTGAAAACTCACCGGGCTTCTTGTCAAAGGGAAAATCAGCCACGAGCCCGTTTACAGTCAATCGTCCTGTCGCCTTGCCAATACGTTTCACATTATGCTTTAACCACACATCCAGTTTCGGCTTCAAATGACGCGAGGGCAGATAGTCCATCCAGTGGCTTGCATCGCTGGCGGAATACTCGGCTGTCATTCGCAAGTTTGCAGATGGCTGCAGAGGATCATCCAGTACCCCGCGAGCACTTAAAACGAGATCAGGACGACTAAGCACTAAATGATCCATGCTGATTCGCCATACATTATTGAGCTGCTTCCAGTCAAACGCGGCATTTAGTTGATCAAAAGTTACCGCAGGCAACCCTTTGGCAGAAATCGTGCTATTATCACCATCAAACTCCAGATGACCTTCGGTTGGCTGCCAGTACACCACACCGCTGACGTGACGCACAGAAGGAATGTCTTGTCGCCCATGCCAGCCAAGGTTAATAAACCGTGTTAATACATAATCAATGTTGCCTGCCTTCACTGCAAGCTG
>CAZDYY010000197.1:0-4382 GCA_964509745.1 uncultured Legionella sp.
TATCAATCTCATTTTTTAATAATTTAAGTTTAAAATTTTCACTAAATTCATCCAAAACTAAGCCTCTATTACCGTTTATATTTTGAAAAAAATTTTTTCCTACTATAAAAATAAGTGAGTCACCTGTAAATGAGGAATGTACACAATTATTTTTATAAAGAAGGTATTCAATTGAGTTGGGTTTCACACATACAATTAAATAGTAAATTAATTTCTTTTTAAAAATCAACATTTATATTATATTAAATAAATTATTTTTACAAATTTATTACTAAATTTTTATAAAAATAATTTAAAAAAATTAATTTTTTTTTATATTAAAAAATGTTTTAAATTACCTTCTTTTTTAATAAAATTAGATAATAAGTTTAGCTTAAAAACTATACTAATTTATAATTTTAAAACCATAGACTCACACTTTTCAGTCCTTTCGTAGTAAAATAAATATTTAAAAATTTTTTAAAATTACAACAGGTAGGGACCAAACTGTCTCACGACGTTTTAAACCCAGCTCACGTACCACTTTAATTGGCGAACAGCCAAACCCTTAACAGCCTCTGCTCCGTTAGGATGTGATGAGCCGACATCGAGGTGCCAAACAAACTCATCAATAAGAACTCTTAAAATATATCAGCCTGTTATCCCTAGCGTACCTTTTATCCATTAAGCGATAATATAATTAATATTATTATCGGGTCACTATATTTGATTAAAAAAATCCTTATTATATTTGTTTATATAATAATCAGTTTATACATACATATTATTGTAAATTTTATTTTATAAACTTATAAATATCTTCGTTACTTTTTGGAAGATAACCGCCCCAGTTAAACTACCACACTTTTATTTATATATAATTATTTATATATAAATTATTAATATATAAACTACACACTGTTTAGTTAATTTATTAAAATTAATAAAAGTTAATAGTAAAGGTGCATAGGGTCTTTCCGTCTAATTGTAAATCATTGTATCTTCACAACTCTTATAACTTCATAATCGTGATATTGGAGACAGCAAGGCAGTCGTTACACCACTCATGCAGGACGGAACTTACCCGCCAAGGAATTTCGCTACCTTAGGACCGTTATGGTTACAGCCGCCGTTTACTGGAACTTATAAAAATTACTAACATAATTTTATTTCATTTTACAGCACCGGGCAGGTGTCAGATTTTATTATACAATTTTTTTCAAAATCTTGTGTTTTTAAGAAACAGTCGCTGCCTTCTTTTTATTTTACCCTTAGGTGGTCTTTATCCCGAAGTTACAAACCTATTTTGCCGAGTTCCTTCAACATCATTATAACTTTAATATTTGTACAAAACAAAACTACAAGCGTTAGTATTAATATGATTCTATAGTATAAGGTTTAATTTTATACTAACCCATTATTTTTTTTAAAAAAATTAGATTTAGGGATCAAATTACATTTAATTAGATAATCGTTATTAAATAACTCGTAGTAATGTATTATATGAATTTAAATCATATTCTTATTACTGATACCAACATAAATACATGTGATCGTGCTCTTTAAATTTTTCAATTTAAATATAACTTTACACATCATTCTACTACCATATAATTTTAAAATTCAGTTACTAACTTATTACCATTACATTTTTAAATTATTAAACCCCATTATAATTATTAATTTATAAATTTATAATAAATATGCTGTTACGCACTTTTTAATAAATAGCTGCTTCCAAGCTTATTGTTTTACTATTCAAGTGTTATAATTTTTTATAAAAGTTAGTATTTAGTACTTTATTTGTAAATCTGGGTTGTTTCCCTCTTGATTTATTACTTTTGCGTAATAAATCCGAATACTGAGAATTAAATTAAAAAATTCAAAAGTAAAATTAAACTAATTTAATGAGTTTTTTAATCATTTTTTTACCTTTTTAAAATAACTCAGCTCTATACTTATATATATTTCGTAGAAAACCAGCTATATTTAGGTTTGCCTAGCCTTTCACCCCTAATGACAAATCACTTCAAAATTTTGCAACATTTACGAATTATAACTATTTAAAAAAATAATTTTTATTAAGTTCATCATTAGATCACCTAATTTCGGGTTTATATTAACTAAACTAAATCGAATTAACTACGTATTTTTTTATACTTGCTTAGTTAATATACTTGTTGGCTCATTATACAAAAGGTACATTTGTTTAAACATGTAAGAATTTTTAAATCCTTAGTTAGTTAATTAATTAATATTATTAAATTTCTAGATCTGCCTCTAAATATTAAGATTTTTCTTTCACAATACTTTTAAATATACTTATATAAAAAGCTAACAAAGTTAAAACTTTGATTCTATAACACCATCAATGTTATATACTAATAAAATTCAATGTATTTATATAATAAACTCTATACAGGACTCTTACCTATTTTGTAGTATTTTCCCCTCAAAGAGGGTCTACATTCTAGTTCGTAGTATTATAATGCTTATAAATTTCTCTCGCCGATACTTTTTATTCTCAATTGATTTTATTAATTTTATTTACTGAGATGATTCACTTCAATAAAATTTTAAAAAAATTAAATATCCTCGCACTTCGAATACTTTATAAAATAGTGGTTATGACGTATCGGCGTTATACCCCTCGCACCCTATACTCCATTTAATTTTCGCCTATAGATGACGTTTCTATAAATAATTCATATCCATTTAATAATATTTTTATTTATAAATGTTATATTATAATTAGTTAGAAAACTAATAAATTATGACCGAATTGAGGAATCGAACCTCAGTAGTTAGGGTAATGAGCCCCACATAACACCAGTAATCGGTAATTAAAAAAACAAAAAATAAAAAAATAAAATATTTAAAAAAACACTTGAAATTAATGTAGGTAATGTGGGGAGATTATTAATAAATAATTTATTATTAAAGTAATATAATGTTCATTGAAAAATATATCTAGTATTTACCTCTATAATATATTTTTCAGCAAAAAAATAAGCTAGATATATGTATAAATTATACATATACTTTACAGTAATAAGTTTTAATAAATAATCGTTAAAAAAGTTATTTTTAAAAAAATTTAAATAAGTTATTTTTAAAAAAAAATATTTTAATATTTTGAGATGGATTGGAATCGAACCAATTCTGATAAAATCAATAGATTTACAGTCTACCACCTTCCCATTCGGCCACCACCTCTTTAATTATTATATTTTTATTTTTATAGACTAACTAATTTCTTTAAACTAACAATAATATATATATTAAATAAGTATATAATAGTATGTATATATAATTTGGTATTAAATTGTAGATTGGGATGTAAGTTTTTAAAAGATCTATAAATTTTTTAAACATTTAAAAATATCGTTAAGTTATGTACTTTCATCCAAAAACCCTAGAATTTCAATAATTAAATCAACTGAAATAAATAGCATTTCATTTAAGCGTAGTTGAGTATAAATATATCCAACATAATTGTTTAAAATCTATTTCAAAGTATTTAGATCATAATTGATTCATATGTGTTAGTAATTGTAAATAATAATTTTTCATCATTAGTTTAATAATTTTTCTATGAATATATCTAATTTTTCTAAATAACCTTACCAAAGCTCACATTTTTCTAAAATTAAATTTAACTAATGAGATTGTATAAAAATTTAATAAAATAGAGTATAAACTATTATAAGTAAGTATAGAGAATATGTTTAACTTTTCTTTAAAGAAAATTCAATTATTAAGTATTAAAATTAGACCTAATTTATATGAACTTATAATATGTAATCTTACTAAAATTCTTGCTAAGTTATATTCTCTAAATCAAACATACTCAAGAGGGTATAAAACTTTCACTAATTTAAAAAAAACCATTACACTAGATTTAAAGGCACAATTTACCAACTCATACGTTAAAATTTGAGCTCTGAAAGATTTCATAAACATATGCATTTTATAAAAAAAATTTAAACGAATTAGAGGTGCTTTTGAAGTTCATCTTTTTCTTAACCTAAAAAAACGTTTTTTAAAATTAAATTTAACGTAATTATTATAAAATAAAAATAATCGTAAATTTTTTATATATTTAATATTAAATAGTGTTATTAAATTATTTTTGTTCTGTCTATAAAAAAAAAAATTTAATTTTGTTGATTTTAAAACAAATTTACATCTTTTTTTAAAAAATTTTAATTTACGAAATCGTTTAAATTTGTATCGTTTATTTTTTTTTTTAAATTTACGTAATTTACGTAATTTAAATTTAAAATTTTTTTTTTTAAAAAGAGTTTTAAACTTTTTAAAAAAAGAAAGGTTTTTAATTTTTTTAAAATTTTTTTTTAAAATTTTTTTTTTTTTAAAAATTATTTTTTTTTTTTTTTAAATTT
>CAZDYY010000198.1:0-4355 GCA_964509745.1 uncultured Legionella sp.
TGCTTGTTCTTCACATTATTCCAACAATGCCGGGACAAGTTATTTGAGTAGTCATAATGGACCTGATTTGGTGGTTCCACCGCCATTAACCACGGGTAATCTGGGTTATTTTTATCAGTTACCACAACAAAAACAGGACGCAAGGGTTAGTATCAGGCCACCGACAGTGTAAAGGGATGCAGAATGTCAGTGAGAGCAGACGAAGCAACGGTAATTCAGGAACTTTCAAAGCGCATTGTGGATGCGCAACGTAATATTCGTATTCTCGATCAAATCAAATGGGATGATTCAGTCAAGCAGGATTTTTTTAAACACAAGGGAAAAAAATTGCCTGCGGTGGATTTGACTTATTATCAAAATAAACCATTGCCTTTTGACAGTCATGAAAAAATAGAAGAGTTCCGGTTAATTTTACGGGATGCGCAGAATCAACTGGGGCAATATTCTTCTGTAACAAGGCTCATCAAGCGCCAGTGTGAAGAATACATCAAGGCAGTACAGATGTTGTCTGTGCGCGGGACGCCAGCGTTTAACGAGCTCTCGATTGAATTGTATGGCAGTCCTGATGATGTCTTTTATGCCGGGGGTCCCCGGTTGTCACAGCTGGGTTTTTTACTGTTTGATGTACTCACTTCTCTCGATGTGAAATTGCAGTCCGCAGCGGATGTGGATCGTTATACTCCCGAGCAGGCGCAGAAGGTTTTGCAAAACAAGCTGGATCTGTTTTTTGACAAGCATCAGGGACAGGTCAATGTGATGGTAAGCGATGGCATGATTGCCGATGCTGCAGCCGGGGCAGACTGTATCAAGCTGAGTAGAACGGCCATGTTCAGTGATCGGGAGTTGAAGTATCTGGAAGTACATGAAGGCTGGGTGCATGTGGGTACGACATTGAATGGCGCCATGCAACCCAATTGCTTTTTTCTTTCCAAGGGAGCTCCATCCTGCAGTGTAATTCAGGAAGGACTGGCTGTGATCACCGAGGTCGTCAGTTTTTCTTCCTATCCGGGCCGCATGCGTAAAATCACGAATCGTGTGATTGCGATTGATAAAGTGATGCAGGGAGCAAATTTTCTGGATATATACCGCTATTTCATTGAATGCGGTTTGCGGGAAGATGACAGTTATAATCAAACGGTGCGTGTATTTCGCGGCAGCACGCCAACCGGCGGTCCATTTACCAAGGATCTGTCGTATGCCAAGGGATTTGTGCTGGTATATAACTTTATTTGTTTTGCCATCAGCCAGCATCGTGTTGATGTGATCCCGTTGCTGTTTACCGGCAAACTGGCGCTGGATGATTTGCCCCTGTTGATTGAATTAAAAGAGCAGGGCTTGCTGACAGCTCCTGCCTATTTGCCGCCACAGTTTCGTGATTTGTCTGCGTTAAGTGCGTGGATGAGTTTTTCATTGTTTTTGAACAAGTTTGATTTGGATGAGATACAGAAGAATTTCAGGTTTTTGTTATTGTAAGCAAACGTTTAATTAAAAGGAGAAAAAAATGTTAATCACTGCACTGGTACTTTTTATATTGGCAGCAGCAGGGGGCATGTATTTGCTGTCATTTATCCTGAGGGACAAACAGCTTCCAGGAAAAATCGCTATTATTCATGGTCTGGTTGCAGCAACGGGTGTTATTTTGCTGGTGGTGTATACGTTCTATCATGAGTCAGCCCCTGTATTGAGCCTTGTGTTGTTTATCATTGCGGCGCTTGGCGGGGTGACCATGGGATACAAGGGGATGACCGGTAAACCTGCCCCGGCCTGGATGGCATTGGGTCATGGGACACTGGCCATTATCGCTGTAGCGACACTGGTTGTTTATATTCTGGTTTGAAATCCAGGCAAGAATTGTTTACCCCGGAGTTATTCAAGATAAAAATTCTCCGGGCACTCCGGGCAATCAAAGATGACGCTGGCTGCAATCAGATAGCTGTCTTCTCCCGTTGGGCAGTAATCAACTAACTCGCCCAGTTCAGTATGATCATTTGCATCCAGCAACCGTTGCCCCGATTTCAATGGCTCAGTGGACTGGATGGTGAACAGTTTCATTTCATGCTTGAGTTTGGCCCGATAATGGGTGCGGGCAATGATTTCCTGTCCCTTGTAACAGCCTTTATCGAAATCAAGATAACCGAAGTGTTGCAACCCGAGGCGATGGGGCAGGAACAGGCCGCGGGATTCCGGGTATATTTCATATCGATGCTGATTCAGTTGCAAGGCATGCCAGGCAAGAGCGCCGCGCCACTGGTTTGATTCGGCAAACGGAGCATGAATGTCCTGACGGGTCATGTATATATAATATCCATTACCCAGATGGTATGCGCAAAATTCATCGCCATGCACTACAGCGTGACGCTCATCCGGCAATGTGGCATTGAAGGGAACAAGGTCATCACGATTTTGCAAATAAAAGCCAAATAATTGAACCGTTGTGGAAGGAACCAGGGTTACCCGGGAAAACATGGCTGTTTTAGCCAGTGAAGCTGCCGTGCTGGCGAGCAGATCGTTTGGAACAACAAGATGCAGACCATTCCATTCAACCACATCCGGCAAGGCAAGGATTCGGCCTTTTAAATTACACATTGCTCCCTGTCGCATTTTGTTTGCGGAGACAGTTCGCATATCACAACTGAGTTGCCCCTGCAGAAATTCGCTGCCTCGTTCACCGATCACATCAAGGCAACCCAGCCATGACAGATCGAACAGGTAATTTTTAGTTGTCTCAAGCGTTAATTCATCCTGCAAGGGGGCAAAACGGGATAATGCCCGGGAATTCACAAAATATTGGTTGATTGGCATAGCGATCATATCGAGCTGTTTTTAGGAAAAGGGGTAGTGTATCATCCATTTTAACAAACAGAGAGTATCTCATCATGTTATCACCGGAAAAAAAGGCAAAACTAACCTGGCATTGTCGACGTGGCATGCTGGAGCTGGATTTGATTTTTCAGCGTTTTTTAAAACATCCTATCGACAAGCTAACCGCTCCGCAGCTGGAAGCGTTTGAACGTCTTCTCACAGCCCAGGATCCTGATTTGTATGCGTGGTTAATGGGGTATGAAGAGGCTGCGGACAAGGAGTTAAGAGACATTGTTGCATTTATCCGGTCTCACGATACCACTCGGTAAATCAAGTCACTATTTGCGCCTGGTGTATCTGTTGCATGCCTTTGCGCTGGTGGTTTTGTTTAATTCTGCCTTGCCCTGGTCTGTGATGGCTGGTTTCGGGGTGATCCTGATTTGTTCTGTGGTGCTGATAGCCCGCAGCAAAACGCCCATGCCGGCTTGCAAACAGCTTGATTATTATGTCACGCACTGGCTGCTGCATGATATGCATGGTCAATCAACTCGATTCGAGCGGGCGTTCATCAGTTTTGATGCTGGATTGTTTATTTTGCTCACGTTATCCGGTATGCAATCGACAAGAAAGTTGGTCATTTTTACGGACCAGTTGAGTTCCTTCCAGTATCGGGCATTGTTTTTGATTGCCAGAGGAACTTCACCACCCATGCGGGGTACACCAGATAATAAAGAAAAGCCAGCCGGTCCGGAAAGGTAACGTATGGGAATACTTCGTCCAGTTTAAACAGATCACCCAGCAATGCCCTGATTTTTTTTTGTTTCACGGCCCCCAGAACAACATAGTAACGACGCTTGAGAAACATGCGGATATTGGATGCTCCGTCTGTCAGCTGGTACTCCCCAATGATGAACTCCCGGGCCAGGGCAGTGAACTGTTTTGTTCGCCACGGAAGATGTTCAACGAGGGGTTGCAGTGAGGCATCATTGTACATAAAAAACTCTGATACCAGCATCAGGCTTTGCTGCACAACATGCTCACAATGAATTTGCCGGGCAAGTTGCATGATGTTTTGGATGTCACAGCGTTTGTCCTGCAGAAACAAAACAATATCATTCAGCCAGCGAAGCCGGCTCCATGCATGGATAGACCCATGCACCATCAAATACAACAGGTGATAATCATCATTCAGTGTCTGCACACGGGTATTAAAAATATCAACCGGCTTCAGCATCGAAGGGGTTGGCACAAAAAATGACAAGCCTGGTTGATCAAGGTTGAAATGCAATTCAATGATGATGTGGGTCGATGGATGATAAAACGCAATATCGTGTTTGTGTTGCAAGTAGTATTTCTTTTTGAAACCGTGCAAGTTAAAGGCCGGATAATGTTGCTGATATCCCAATGTTAACAGTTTTGCCACGGCATCCTGATAATGTTCAGGGTGAACCCACACATCAATATCCTTGCAGGGTCTGGCATCCAGAGTATCATAAATCGAAACATTCAGTACAATCCCTTTGAGTACACAATACTGAATATTCGCCTGATTG
>CAZDYY010000199.1:0-4352 GCA_964509745.1 uncultured Legionella sp.
AATTACCTCATTAACCGATTATGCTGTCACGCGGCCTTGCCGCAAGGACACGAATTAGTGGGTTGCGCTGGCTTTTATATTTATTCTTCTGAAAAAATGTCTCATCGTGGTAGTTTATTTTCAATGTATATGAAAGATATCCATCGAAATCGCGGTGCCGCAGATGCACTAGTCAAGACAATCATTGATCACGCCAAACAACGTATCATTCAACTGCATTTAACCGTCATTACCACCAATCATGCCGCAATACGTCTATATCAAAAAAATGGGTTTAACATTTATGGCACAGAACCTCGAACATTGAAAATTGGCGACCGTTTTTATGATGAACATTTGATGGTTTTGGCGTTTCTATAAACGACCTACTTCTCAAATAACGGTTTCAGTGAACTCAAAATACTTTTTCAAATTTGTTACGACATCTGGCTCAATGCACTTAAGACGATCTACATATCCAGGATAGCGCTTTTCAAGGGCATTCATAATGATTTTTTCAGACTCAGGGGATTCATCCAGGTTTGAGTATTCTTGCCGAATAGTCTCACTGATCCTTGAAGTAATAAAGTAATTTTCTGCAAAATTGGATAACTGGATATAAATAGCATCCAGATTTGGAAAATAACTCATGAAAGATGAGTACCCATAAGTCAAACCATTGTGCCCAAAATTATTCAAAAGGACATTTTTGAAATACTGACGACAAATACCATAACCATACCAATCTACAGTATTTTCATTCCCGGTAGAATAAGAAACATGCGGCTTGCAGATTAGCTCACGAATATCAACACACCATCTATGTAAATCCGATGCCGTTGATACAATGCTTCCATCTCCAGCCGAAGCACCATAATTTTCATATATCTTGCACGGACGTTTACCAATCTCTGATTTCGTGGGATCCAGGACATAGCCAAGAGCCACGTTGGGAAGAATGCCCTCTCTTTTCAATACATCATTCGACGAATCACAAAAATACGCGGTATCATTCATCCCCAGTGGTTCAAAGATCACGCTCGCCATATAATCCCCAACCATTCTACCGGTAAGTTTTTCAATCACCAAAGCAAGCAAATTATAATTGGTATTGGAATAATTGAAGCGATCAACCTTTGCTGGATTTTGTGTGAATGTTTTAATAAGGGCCAAGTGCTGATTGCGCGCATCCAAGCCATCATTAATCGCCTTCATTTTGTCTCTAAAAACAAAATCCGTATAATTATCAAGCCCGGTTGTATGTGTAAGTAATTGATGCAAGGTAATTTTACTCACCCAAGGCGCGTCGTAGTCTGGTAGATAAGATGCCAAATTGCCCTGAAGAGCAGTCGAAAGATCACCTTCCTTCTCTGCCAAAGCCAGAAGAAGAGCTACAGCGGTAAATTGTTTAGAGAGAGATGCAATCGAGAATTGGGTATTTAGTGTATGCGGCGTATTCCTGCCAAAATCAGCATAACCACCCTGCCAAATCATGCGATGTTTACCACCCATTTCAAACAGAGCAATACCGCTATAATCCGGCGCGCAGTCAAACGCTTTTTGCATGGGTTTTATCAATGTATCAAACGGGGGTACTTTCATAATATTTTCCAAAAAAACGACACATGTGTGCATGGCCTGTTAGCCATAGCTTCATCCAATTATCTCGATCAATCAATACAGATTAATCTCATTAAAGATTCTCAAGTTCATTAAACGGATAAGGAGTTGTCTTGCTTTCAGTCTTTAATGTTCTATGAAAATGGTTCATGACGGCTGTCATCGGCGCATAACGGGTAACAATTGCAGCAATGGCCGGTGGTAACGTTTTCGTCGCATTTCCTGTGGAAAACTCATGTAATATCGTATCGTAATTCTCCGCGCCAAATGATTCACGCAATATGTATTCAACAAAAAAGGCCATGGTATAACAGCTGTCATAATTATGATGTTGCTTGAAGAAACTCAGTTCTGCGTCCGACAACTCAAATTGATCACTGATAGCCAGACCAAAATCAGAAAAATACAAACAATCACCATCCGTCAAGATATTCCAAAAGTGTGCATCAAAATGCAGTAACCCATGTGAATTGATAAACGACGTAATGGTGTGAAGATTTTTCTCTACCATCGTGCAAGCTGATTCAGCAACTTCACCGCCCTGAACGATTTGCCTTTGTAACCATTGATGTAAATTCCCTGGCATATGTTCCAGAAACAACACGATCTCAGTGGATGCCTGTAAACTTGCTAGCATTCGTGCACGAACCGCCGGCGACCCATCCCAAAATGCAACGTCCCTCTCAAGCTCATTTAGCGCTTGTTTGGTCGGCTTTTCATGTTGCAGTCGTGGTAATACACGCCTGTGGTACATCATTGGGAAATTCATGCACTGATTTGCAAGCACCCAGTTGGTGGTCATCGTATGAGCTGCTAATTCGCGCCATGCGCCAAATCCTTGTGACCCGATGCCATATTGAAAATGCGTGGGTAGATCAAATAAGTTTGCCGTCGACATGACGTTTTCAGGTTGTTTTTCAATATCAGTTAAACGAATTTTTTTCACAAAAACAGGTGTCTCGTCAATTTTTAGCAGGAATGTTGCTCCGCAAATACTGCTACCCAGTGGCTCAGATTTTTCAAGCAGCTCTGAGAGATGCTGATCGCTTAACAATGCTAATTCAGTCGAGATGGCACTATATGTTGTAAGCCGTGCAGCCGTTTTTACATCCTGTTCTGATGTGTTTGTCATTATCAGTCCAACCTGGGAAAAATAGGCGTTAACGCCATATGCCTCAGCTCGGCAAGCCACTGATCCCGAGGCTTCCCACCCGGGGCAGTTGGTTCACACCAATTATTTTTACACCAAAGATAAATGCCCAAACTTTTCATTTGAGTGAACCAATTAATCGATCTTAAATCATCATCATTTATCGGTAATATCGAGCGATAACCCTCAATAAACCAATCAAAAAACGGCTTCCACTCGTGGTGTGGTCTACTGCATAAATCTAAAAATGGCATGGCAATATCGGCTATGTACCAGTGGTAGACGGGTTCATCGAAATCAATGATATGAATTACCTGCCCATCATATAGCACGTTACCGGGACGGTGATCACCGTGAGTCAAACCGAAATTGGATGCTGTGATCGGGTGATTAGCAAACCATGCATCAATCTGCTGGAATATTTCTTTGATGTCCTGGCTTTCAAGCTCTGCATAATCCGTCGTTTCCTGCCATAAATCTTGCCATGTTTTGAAGTGATGAGTTTTTGGCTGATACGTTTGGGATGCGCGGTGAAGCAGAGCCAATGATTTACCCCAAGCGGTATAAACGGTTTTTTCCGTGTGATCAAAATGCATCACAGTGCCAGGCACCTCATGACAAACGTGGGCTAAAAATTCAAGCTCGTCCTGTTTGATCAGCTCAATAAATCGAGAGTGTTTAGACTCCATTGTCTGACAAACCGGGGCGCCGTTCAAGAATAAATACTGTTGAAAATCTATTGCCGCATCAAGCTCTTTGCGAGGCCGTATTAGCTCGTGAGTTATACGCAAATAATACCCTTTATTTTCGCACTCAAAACGGTACACGCAGTTTATTTGGTTATTGACCAGCTTTAGATTAACAGGCTTATCAACCCACTGCATCGCAGCCTTCAATGCGGTTTCATCTGTGACATTTTTTAATGTGGTTTCCCAATTCATTTATTTTATCTCAAGGCTATAGCAATGAGTTATATCATGCACCATCTGTTGTATATTTTCTTCACTTTTGGATAAACAACCAGGCGTCATATATATCGCAAGCATTTTTTCAAAGACATCGGAAAACTCCTCTTGCAACACTGCATTTGAGAGCTGTTCTGCTTCAGTCAATACATCAATAATCATTTTACTGGCATATTGAATCACTTCACGTGCCAAAGCCAGGACATCATTCGATTCAAAATAGGTTTTTTCGTTATCAAAGGTGACAGGCACATTAAAGGTTTGAGCAATGCCACGCAATTGCTTATAGGCACCATCAATCAATCGTTGATTATCAACCCCGACCTTGTATGACTTTCGCCAAATCAGATGATAATAAGGAGCTTGAATCCGTTCGGCCAACAATATATTTTGGTAAAACAATCGTTCTATGGCATCCAGATTTGTGATGCCTCTTTCCTCGGCAATTTTTCTGATGCTAGCTATTACGCGAACAACTTGTGCTGGATCTTCAATGGGTTTATTGATCGGAAATTTCGCCGCTGCAACCGCCCTCATGCATTGAAATCTCAAATCAAATGCTTGTAACAATTTTGAAGCTGGGCTGGTGGCTATTGCTTGTTGTGCCATATTATGTTTTTTTAAGCGGTAAGAGGCAA
>CAZDYY010000200.1:0-4330 GCA_964509745.1 uncultured Legionella sp.
GATAATCACCGGCACCAGCGCCCTGAACATGATCGCAAACATATTTTTTTCATACTCGGCGATCTGTGAATATTCATGAAATAACGCACGGTGTGGTGTTAACAGTACACCCAGTACTCTAATCAGAGTTGAAATGCTCTCTTCGTAATATCCATAGCGGAACAGGTCCAGATAATCAATCTGCCAGCCGCCACCTTCCCGTGACAGCCCCATAAATTGATAGAATGTATGGGCATCGGCAATGCGTCGCATGTAATTCTTGACACTGTCCGGAATAATATTGCTTGCCACCCATGAAAAGGCTCCAGACAAATCAAACATGTGAGCCAGATCTTCGGTCTGCCACAAGGCATTTCTATTTAACGATGGTTGAATCAAATCCATCAAACAGGCCTTGAGCTCATCCTGGGTCAGGTTGCCAAAATAAATCTTTATCGCCAGCTTGAACTGCTCATGTTGACTGACACGATGACGCACAAGAAACCCGATTTGATCTTTAAACAGCGTGCAAATCTCGTCGCATTTTTTGTCCATCTGCAGAAAAATATCCTGCATTTGCGCATCAGCACGAAAGGTGTTGAACCATTCAATTCGTTGCAGATCAGGCAACGTGCCTTGTTCAATCCACGATTGATACAGTTTGTCTGAATAAGGGGTATTTGCCAGCCTGCGTTGCTGCTCATCATCCAGCAATTGATACTCAAAATAATATTGACTCAACAATCCCTGAACGATCGATTGTTTTAACTGCAAAAAGGACCCAGTCTGCTGGATGGATTGGCGGAAAAGACGTGTTTTTTCATCGAGTAATCTATGGCTGCGCGCAGCTGAGCCAGGTATGTCAAAGCGATTAATGACAGGATCAAAATGACCTGATTCAATGAGGCGATGAAGCTTGTCTCCTTCCGGAGACGCAAAAAATAATTCCCGCGCTCTTGTGGGAACAAAAGAAATTCCAGGAATAATTTTCTTAACCAGTGCATCGACATCAGGCATCTTTAAAACCAACCCGGTGTAAAATTAATAATTCGAAGTGTACATTTTGGAACTTAAGATAACATTAAGGAGTCACTTTTTCCAGCATTTTTACCTTTAATCTCACCCCTGCGTGAATACCTGATTGCCATTTTCCTGATTTTAGTGCACTATTTGCACTTTGAATGATTTGTTAATTTATTATCTGAGAGACCTATGGCAAAAGAAGATCATATTGAGATGCTTGGCACAGTCATTGATACCCTGCCAAACACCATGTTCCGTGTCGAACTGGAGAATGGGCATGTTGTTACAGCGCACATTTCAGGTCGTATGCGAAAAAACTACATCAGAATTTTAACGGGCGATAAGGTCAAGGTTGAATTGACACCTTATGACCTGACCAAAGGCCGGATTATTTTTCGGGACAAAAATTAATATCGCATCATCCCGAATCCAGTGGAAAAACTTGCTGTATTCGGGATGACAACGTTTACTGCCCTGCCACCATCATTTCCTCAACCAGTATCGAACCACACCGGGTCGCTGAATTCGGATTAATATCCGTACCAATCGCTGCAATCCCGAGAAACATATCTTTTAAATTACCGGCAATGGTTACTTCCTCGACAGGATACTGAATCACACCGCCTTCCACCCAAAATCCGCTGGCACCCCGGGAGTAATCGCCTGTCAGCCCATTGGCACCATTCCCCATTAATTCAGTCACCAGCAAACCCGTGTCCATTTGTTTCAAGACCTCGGTAAAATCACCAGCGGTTGGATCAACCGTCAGATTATAAACACCACCACTGTTCGCTGTGGTTTTCAGACCCAGTCTGCGTGCAGAATAACAACCCAGCACATACTGGCAAACCCGTCCATCCTCCACAATAACATTGTTTCGCGTCGGCACGCCTTCTCCGTCAAACGGCGAACTCCCCAGTGCCTGCAGCAGCTGGGGTTGCTCATGGATACGGATACCGGCAGGAAAGACCTGCTTGCCTATGGAATCCAGTAAAAATGAATTTTTACGGTATAAACTGGAGCCACTAATCGCTCCGATAAACGATGAAATCAAGCCACTTGAAAGCCGCGATGAAAACATGACCGGTGCTTTTTGTGTTTTCAGCTTGCGGGCACCCAGACGATCAACCGTTCGTTGAACTGCACTGGCTGCCAGCTGCTCCAGCGGCACAAGCTGAGTGGCCAGACGTGCTGTGGTATAGTCATAGTCACGCTGCATCAATTCCCCTTGTCTGGCGATCAGGGAACAACTGATGCTGTGCCGGCTGCTATGCGCTATCCCTTCCCAGCCCAGGGAGTTGGCAAAAGCATGACAATAGTTATAGGTTGAAACGTTTACCCCATCCGAATTGGCAATCCGTTGATCCAGATCAAGCGCATGACTTTCGCATTGCAATGCCATTTCAATTGCCTCGGGCGGCTTGATATTCCAGGGATGATACAAATCCAGCTCAGGATATGGCTCACTCTTCAGTTCACGTTCCGGCAAACCAAAACACGGATCAGCCGCACTGACTCTGGCAATTTCAACTGCAGCCGAGACCATCGACTCCAGCGCCGCCGGGGAGGTATCATTGCTGCTGGCTGAACCCTTGCGCTGGCCTATATAGACGGTTAAACCCACACCGCGTTCCTCACTGAATGCCACGGTTTCAACCTCACGCATCCGGACATCAACAGAGAAACCACTGTCATGATTAACCCCCACGGCAGCATCGGTAGCTCCATGCTTGCGGGCCAGCGCCAGGACATCGTGCAGGATTTGTGATAATTCAGCTGTTGACTCGAGCCGGGTTTTATTGATAGTTTGCGGTATAGTTTTCATGATGGTTCCACGGATACATATGTTCTCAGGATACAATATTAACAAGCCAAGGCCAACCATCGCGCTTGCGTTCTGTATATTATTATTTTTAACCACCCATGTCTTCGCCAGTCCCTGGCGCGAGCTGGCTCCTGGCATTGAATATACCGATCTGAATGCCAGCCTGCTGGTCCCATGGTCACATATTCACGTGTTTCGCGTTGATTTGAACAAAAACAAGCTGGATTTGGTGATGGCCAATGACCTGTCCCTGCACAATGCGCCTGTCGATGCGTTTGCGCACCACAGCAAGGCACTGATCGCCATTAACGGCGGATTTTTTGATCAAAACTATCATCCACTGGGCTTGCGTATAGGCAACCAGCACCAGCACAGTCCATTAAAACGAATTAGCTGGTGGGGGATATTTTCTGTTAAAGATCACACCCCCCATATTTCCAGCCTGAGCCAGTATACCAACAACAACCAGGTTGAATTTGCAATCCAGAGCGGCCCACGCTTGCTGGTCAAGGGAAAAATTCCTGCGTTAAGACCTGGCTTTGCAGAACGATCAGCACTGGGCATTACCCCGGACAACCATGTGATTATCCTGGTCACCAACAACTCCCCGTTAACCACCACATCATTGGCCGAACTCATGAACGCCTCCCCGCTGAACTGTGTGGATGCCATCAATCTGGATGGCGGCAGTTCAAGCCAGCTCAGTGCAAACATGGGGCTATTTCAGATTAATGTACACGGATTTTCAAATGTCAGTGATGCCGTGGTGGTCAAACACCGGTAACTGCCCACCCTGTACGATTTTCCTTGAATTTCCACCAAAAAATACTATATAAAGTACATGGAAGCCTTAAAAATTACATAACGAGAATATTATGCACGTTCATATTGTTCCCGGTTTTGAACAAAAGGGTGAGTTGCCCCGCTTTACTTCAAATCCTGATTTTTTATCAGCCGGTATATCCATTGATTTATTGCCTTATATTGCTGCATACAAGGCATGGGAACAGGATCCGCAACAACATGCATTAAAATCACAATACGAAGCATTAAGAAAAGAGTACACCACAGAAATAAAGGGTGTACCCGGAGCGCTGATCTGGTCCGATGTATTCGATGAACTAACCAAAAATCTGGACCAGGAGAAAAAACAGCTGATAGAACAATCACCAGCCATCGACATTTTGAAAAACAGTTTTATTGAAATTTTGAAAAATTGTATGGATGAAATCATCCTTGGGAACTTCGATGCTGAGCCTGGCGCGATAGCTCCTTCGGCAGTAAACCTTTCAATACGCCTGGACTGTGATGTTAAAAAGGACTCTATCACAGTAGAGATCAATGACAATGGTCGTGGTTTCCCCCCTGATTTTCTGGATAAAATGAATACCAAAGAAAAACGACTGGCGCAGATTACAACCGATCGTGCAGCCAGCCCCAAGTATGGAACCAAAAATAGCCCCGATTTATTCGGGGGAGCAGGCCGCGGATTACCGATACTGA
>CAZDYY010000201.1:0-930 GCA_964509745.1 uncultured Legionella sp.
CGTCGAATTGTTTGCCGACTTCTTTCAGCGTGTGATCAGTGTTCATTTCGATGCCGAAACGCATGCGCAGTACTTTGGCTTCGCGTGGGGTTAATGTTTCCAGGATTTCCAGGGTTGCTTCGCGCAAGCCTTCCGCTGTGGCGCAATCGATAGGGGATTCGATGTTGTCGTCCTGGATAAAATCACCCAGATGCGATTCATCGTCGTCACCGACGGGGGTTTCCATGGAGATGGGTTCCTTGGCAATTTTCAGGACTTTGCGAATTTTATCTTCGCTCAGATCCATTTTTTCAGCCAGTTCTTCCGGAGTTGCCTCACGTCCTGTTTCTTGCAGGATTTGTCTGGAAATGCGGTTCAGCTTGTTGATGGTTTCAATCATGTGCACTGGAATCCGGATTGTACGAGCCTGATCTGCAATAGAACGCGTAATGGCCTGTCGAATCCACCATGTTGCATACGTAGAGAATTTGTAGCCACGACGGTATTCAAATTTGTCGACTGCTTTCATCAATCCGATGTTGCCTTCCTGAATCAGATCAAGAAATTGCAAGCCACGGTTGGTGTATTTCTTGGCGATTGAAATAACCAGGCGCAAGTTTGCCTCAACCATTTCTTTTTTCGCACGCCGGGCTTTGGCTTCACCCAATGACATTTCGCGATTGATATCCTTGATTTCGCTAATTGTCAGGCCGTATTCAATTTCAAAGGCAGCCAGTCTGCTTTGCAAGTGCTTGATGTCTGGCGTAAATTCACTGATACGTGCAAGATCAAGCTTCTTATCGCCTTTGCTGGTTAATTTGTCCAGCCATTCAATATCAGTCTCATTACCAGGGAATGTATCGATAAACAACTTGCGTGGAATTCGTGCTTTGTCAATGGATAACTTCATGATATTGCGTTCAAATTCGCGGATATGATTGCGAAGTTGAC
>CAZDYY010000201.1:940-4318 GCA_964509745.1 uncultured Legionella sp.
GTTTATCCACTTCCTTGGAGGTCAATTTTAACTTCAGGAATGACTGAGCCATGAGATCAAGCAGTTCCATGGTTCGTTTTGATGTACGGCCTTCCGATTTCATGGATGTCATTGCGTTATGATAATGTTCACGCAATTCATCAAAATAAACCCTGGCTTGTTCCGGATTTGGACCTTCATCGACTTCGACAATCCCGCCGCCGTCGCTATCGCTATCGTCACTTTCGTCAATGATATCAGGCGACCCTTCGTCGATAGCTGTATCTTGCTGTGATTCATCCAGCATCGACCCAATATTTGAAGGGGGCGCGCTATCATCATCAGAGAACCCGCTGATAATGTCATTCAGACGAATTTCTTCCGTTTCTATCAGATCATAATCGTTGAGCAGCAATTCAACTGTCTCAGGATAATTAGCCAGTGATTTGAGAACCTGGTAAATACCTTCCTCGATACGTTTGGCAATCCGGATTTCTCCCTCACGGGTAAGCAGTTCCACGGTGCCCATTTCGCGCATGTACATGCGAACCGGATCGGTTGTCCGGCCGGTTTCCTTGTCAAGGGACGCTACAACGGATGCTGCTTCTTCGATATCTTCAGGCGCTTCTTCAGTATTTCCCAAAAGAGCCAGTTCATCATCATCTGGTGGACGCTCGAATACCTTGATGTTCATGCCTTCGAGCATGCTGATGATGACATCAAAATGTTCAGTGTCAACAATATTGGGCATCAGATCATTGATTTGTGCATAGGTCAGGTAGTTTTGATCTTTTCCCAGACTGATGACTTTGGTGATCTGCGAGCGTTGTTGCTCTTGGTCATTATTTGAGCTCATATATACTCATAAAAGGAACGTTAAAGATTAAAAAATTGTCTTAATTATAAACTGGCTTGCCTTAATATGCCAGTCCGCGATTGAGATTTTCCCGAGTTATTGATTTTCATGCTTGTTTCCGGGTATTTTGTGCCGGTTTTTTAACAGATCCTGCAGTGCATGCTGTTCGGTTTTGTTTAGTCCTTCCTGACGTGATTTTTCAATTAACTGTTGAATTTTGCTTTCCTGATGTTGTTTGGCCAGGAAAAGGATGATATCCATAAATTCGGTGGTCAGTGCGTCTTCAGGTACCTGGTGTTCCCATGCTGCCAGTTTGTTGATTGAATCAAACAGGGGGGACTCTCGCCAGGCTTCAACCAGGGTTGCTGTGTTGATTCCGGGTTTGAGTGCGATTTGCTGGAGCAATGTTTGCAATACATGATGTCGCTGCTCATCCAGTATCTCTGTTGGCAGCTGTTCGGCGCATGACGTATATAATTCGGGATGTTGCAGCAGTAATGCAGTGGCTACGCGAATGGGTGTGCGGGAGATATTGGCACCGGTATCAGTGACTTTGTCGAGTGTTTTTTCGTCAATTAACTGGTTGATCCGGTGGGTTTCAATACGGGTCAGGCGTGCCAGTTCGTTGATCATCAATTGCTTGTAGGGACCATCGGTCATCTTGAGCATATAGGGCTTGACTGCATTGACGAGCTGGCTTTTCCCGGTCAGGCTCGTGTGATCAATGTCCTGCATCAGGGTGGTAAAAAAGAACTGGTTCAGGGGCGTTGCTGTTTGCAGGCGTTGGGCAAATTTCTCTTTGCCTTCTTCCCGCACAAGGCTGTCCGGGTCGTGTCCTTCAGGTAAAAAGATAAAGCTTGCGTCAAGTCCGTCGTTCAGATGAGGCAGGCTGCTTTCAAGCGCTCGCCATGCGGCTTTGCGCCCGGCAGCATCCCCATCAAAACAAAAGATCAGCTGTTTTGTGTGTTTGCTTAATAGCTGGATATGATAAACACTGGTTGCGGTACCCAGGGTGGCGACCGCATTCATGATCCCGTGTTGCGCCAGAGCGATGACATCCATATAGCCTTCGACAACCAGAATGTTCTCAATGGTTTGCTGTTGCAGGACCTGGTGTAACCCATATAACTCACGATTTTTTTGAAAAATAGCGGTTTCCGGGGAGTTCAGGTATTTGGGTTTCTGGTCGGTGTCGATGGCTCGTCCGCCAAAGCCAATAATGCGTCCATGACGATCATGAATAGGGAACATGATTCGATGTCGATAACGATCGCAGGTTGAGCCATCGTCTTTCTGGATGAGCATGCCGGTGGTGATGAGTTCTGCTTTGTTTTGCCTGAACTGTGGCTGGGTTTCGAGTGTTTGCCAGCCTGGTGGTGCGTAGCCGAGTTGATATAGTTTGGCGACCTCACCACTGACATGACGGTTTTTTAGATAATTGATTGCAACCTGGCCGGAAGATTTCAGGGTTTGCTGGTAAAACAGGGCGACCCGGTTGAGCAATTCATATAAATTGAGTGACTGGGTATATTTTTCCGTGGTTTTGTCACGCGGTACGGTCATGCCTGCGCGCGTGGCCAGTGTTTCAATTGCATCCGGAAAGCTTTGGTGCAAGTAGTTCATGGCAAAGCTGATGACATTGCCACTGACACCACAACCAAAGCAATGATAAAACTGTTTTTTGGCGATAACGTTGAAAGAAGGGGTTTTTTCGTTGTGAAAAGGGCAGCATGCCAGGAAACTGTTGCCGCGTTTTTTTAGCGGGACATAACTATCGATAAATTCGACAATATCGGTGTGGTTGAGCAACTCATCGATGAAGGGCCTGGGAATTAAACCCTGCATGGTATTGCTGCTCAATTCAAACGTGCTTTGATCAGCGCGCTGACCTTGCTCATGTCCGCACGACCTTGCAGTTTTGGTTTTAATTCAGCCATGACTTTGCCCATGTCCGCCATTTTGGCAGCACCTGTGGATTGTATGGCTTGTTCAACGAGACTGGCGATTTCTGTTTCGGAAAGTGGTTCCGGCAAATACTGGTTAATCAGTCCGAGTTCGAATTCTTCCTGTGCTGCCAGTTCATCTCTGCCGGCGGCACGGAATTGACTGATGGACTCGTTGCGCTGTTTGGCCAGTTTGTCCAGAATAATCAACATGCGTGCGTCATCGATTTCAATGCGTTCGTCGACTTCAATTTGTTTGATTGCAGCAGAAATGAGCCTTAGCGCGTCCAGCTTTTTTTTATCTCTGGCGCGCATGGCATCTTTAAGATCATCAAGAATTTGATCTTTCAGGGTCATGATTATTTACGACGGCGTGTTGCTGTGCGACCGGTAGATGTGTCACGTGATAATTTTTTCAGGTGACGTTTAACCGCAGCAGCTTGTTTGCGTTTACGTTCTGCAGTGGGTTTTTCATAAAACTCACGACGACGCAATTCAGTCAACAGGCCTGCTTTTTCGCAGGAGCGTTTGAAACGACGTAATGCGTATTCAGGGTTTTCGCCTTCTTTTACGCGAATTGTGGGCATTCAGTAATCCTCG
>CAZDYY010000202.1:0-4272 GCA_964509745.1 uncultured Legionella sp.
ACCAGATGATCGCATCATGCGGCCTGAAACACACATATCCAGCACAGGCGAACAGAAGCACCAGTGCAATCCCGCCAATCGAACCCTCAATCGTCTTGCCAGGGCTTACCGCCGGAATAAGTTTATGACGCCCCCATTGTTTGCCTGCCAGATAAGCGCCGATATCAGTCGCCCAAATCAGACAAAGCAAATACACAATCAGGTCCTTGCCATGCATTTGCAGATACAGCGCACTGATTGCACTGGCTACCATGGGCAGCAAGAGCAGACAAGCTCCTCCAACGACAATACGAAAGCCCCATACGGCCTGCGAGGCAGGAAAAGTCAATACAGCAACCAGTACAAGCCCCCAGAACATCAAATCAACCAGCAACCAGACATGCTGCCAGTAAACAGCAGGCCAGATCAGCAATAATAACACTGCAATAAATACCCCCTTGAACACGATATTTTTTACAGGAATTAATTGCAGCCATTCCCAGCCGAGGATGGCCGTCACCAGCAATACCAGCACACCCAGCAGTGTGGCACTGGCATAATAAATAGCCATCAGAACCAGCGGCACCAGCACCAGCGTTGTCAACAATCGTTGTCTAAACATCTGTATTCTCACCCAGTTGCCGGGACGTCTTGCCAAAACGACGTTCACGCGAGTTAAACCATGCCAGAGCCTTGTCAAATTCAGCCACAGTAAAATCAGGCCAGAAGGCATCTGTAAAATAAAGCTCGGTATAGGCCAGCTGCCAGAGGAAAAAATTACTAATCCGTAATTCTCCGCCGGTGCGAATGAACAAATCCGGATCGGGTAAATCGCTCATGGCAAGTTGCTGTGCAAACAGTTTTTCATCAATCTGATCAACAGCCAGTTCTCCTGCAGCCACCCGGCTGGCCAGTGTTTTTGTCGCCCGAATAATATCCCACTTGCCCCCGTAATTAATTACAACATTCAAGGTCAGTTTATCATTGCCAGCCGTTAATTCCTCAGCCATTTTCATATGTTCACGCAAAGCCGATGCCAGTTGTTCACGATTGCCGGTAAACCGAAGGCACACACCATTATCGTGCAGTTCAGCTATCTCGCGCGTCAGCGCCTGAACAAACAATTGCATGAGAAAATTAACTTCAGCCTCCGGTCGCGCCCAGTTCTCACTCCCGAAAGCCCACACACTCAACGTCTTGATGTTTTTTTCAACACAGGCCTTGACAATGGTTTTTACAACGTCAACTCCGGCGCAATGTCCTTCACTGCGTTGCAACCCGCGGCATTCAGCCCAGCGACCGTTTCCATCCATTATGATGGCGACATGTTCAGGTATTTTTTGATTCAACCTACTTCTTCCGTCAGCAAAAATGGCCTATAGTCTAACCTCTTTATTCAAAAAGTTTAAGTGAAATCCATGCCCGGAAAAGCAACACTGGTTTTAATGATTCTTGATGGTTGGGGTTATAGTGAAGAAAATGAACACAATGCCATCGCAGCTGCAAAAACGCCACAATGGGATACATGGTGGAAGACACGCCCGCATGTTCTGCTTGAAGCATCCGGGCTGCCAGTCGGATTGCCTGACAGCCAGATGGGAAATTCTGAAGTAGGACATATGCATATTGGTGCCGGACGGGTTGTCCCCCAGGATTACACCCGGATTGATGCAGCACTTGCAAGCGACGATTTTGCCAAAAACCCGGTTTTTCTTGAAACAATCAACGATCTGAAACAACGTGGCCACACCTTGCATATTACAGGACTGCTATCTCCTGGCGGAGTGCATAGTCACGAAAACCACTTGTTTGCTTTACTCAAACTGTGTGCACAACAGCAATTTTCAAATGTTTGCCTGCATCTGTTTCTTGATGGCCGCGATACTCCACCTCAAAGTGCTCTGGCAAGTCTTGCCCGGCTGGACGAGCAACTGGCCAAATACCCTGTTGCGACAATCTGTTCTGTCACCGGCCGCTATTATGCCATGGATCGCGACCAGCGCTGGCAACGTATTGAACCCGTTTATCGCCTGCTCACTGAAACACAGGGCACACCACATTTCAATACAGCGCAAGACGCCGTCAACTCATTTTATCAACAAAAAACATATGATGAATTTATCCCGCCAACCAAAATTGGCACAGGTAAAGCAATTATGGATGGTGATTCGGTCCTGTTTTTTAATTTTCGCGCTGACCGGGCAAGGCAGCTGACCCATGCTCTCATTGATGAGGATTTTCACGGATTCGAGCGCCGCATAAAACCCGACATAGCCAGATTTGTCAGCATGACATCCTATGCAAAAAACCTTGCCACCGTGGCTGCCTTTCCGGACATTGACTTGCATAACACCCTGGGCGAAATCATTTCAAATCATGGGCTGCATCAATTACGTATTGCTGAAACTGAAAAATATGCACACGTTACCTTTTTCCTGAACGGTGGTACAGAACATGTATTTGCCCGCGAGGACCGGATTTTAATCAGCTCACCCAAAGTTGCCACCTATGACATGCAACCCGAAATGAGTGCCCCGGAACTAACCCGGAAACTGGTGGAAGCGATTGAACAACACACATATGATGTCATCATATGCAATTATGCGAATGCAGACATGGTTGGACATACCGGCAATTTCGACGCCACCGTCCTTGCAATTGAATGCCTCGACAACGCCATGCACGCGATCTGGCAAGCACTGGAAAAGTGCGATGGGCAATTGCTCATCACAGCCGATCATGGCAATGCAGAGTATATGTATGATAATTTCACCTGCCAGGCTCATACAGCACACACCAGCCGTCCCGTCCCTTTTCTGTATGTCGGCAATCAGCAATGGCACACAACCAGCACCACTGGCAGTCTGATTGACGTGGCCCCAACCGTGCTGACATTGCTGGGTATAACTCCCCCCGAAGAAATGACCGGGCACACATTGCTGGTGAAAACATGATAAACCACATGACAAAACCAGCAAGGGGACTCCTCATCCTGCCCCTCACCCTGTTGCTCAACGTCAGTCATGCTGATACAAGGACCATCACTCAAACCAAAAACCAGCTCAAACAAATAGAGCAAAAAATGAGTAGCATCCAGCGCCAGATCAGTCACGCTCACGACAAACAAAGCATACTGAACAAGGAACTGGCCTATACCGAAAAACAAATTCTTGATGGCGCGTTGCAATTAAAGAAAATCAAACTGGCCATCGCCAGCAAACAACAGCAAATAACCCGGCTGGAAAATCAAATCAGGGAACTGGAGACCCAGCTGCAAGCCCAGCAGACCTTGCTGGCCAAACACGCCCGATCAAGGTATAAAATGGGTGAATACCAGCCAATAAAATGGCTGTTGAATCAGGATAAACCCGATGCAATTGACCGACTGTTAACCTATCAACAATATCTGGTGCACTCCCGCCTTCAGGCCATGGACGAGGTCACCCGGTTACAGCAATCATTAACCGCCAACCAGACCATGCTCCAGCAGGAACTGGCAGCTCAGGAACAGTTAAGACAACAATTAAATAAACGCCAGCAAGCATTTGATCGCGATAAACGGCATCATCAGGCATTGATGGGGTCATTAAGCCGCGACATTCAAAACGGCCAGCAAACCTTGCAGACATACAAACGCAATCGAGACAACCTTTCAAATTTGATTGCAAACCTGTCACAAAAAAGCATGCTGCAATCCCGACTTTCATTTTCAAGAATGCACGGTAAATTAAATAACCCCGTCATCACCAACCGTTCTGGTTTAAAAAAAATAAATCAGGGCGTTGTTTTTTTTGCTGACGAAGGCTCGCTTGTATTTGCTGTTTCTCCCGGGAAAGTAGTCTTTAGTGACAGATTAAACGGTTATGGTTTATTGTTAATAATTGATCATGGCTGGGGATATATGACCCTGTATGCCAACAATCAGTCATTACTCAAACACAAAGGGGATATCGTCAATCAAAAAGAAAAAATTGCCACAGTTGGACATAGCGGCACATTTAAAGAAAACGGTCTATACTTCGAAATAAGGCAACGTGGAAAAGCCGTTAACCCACTGCAATGGATGTCTTGAACGCTGGTTTTCAAGGAGAATTTATGAAACACAAACAGTTATGCGCAGGCACCATGGCAGCGCTGATGGCAATCACGGTTCCTTATTCAGGATATGCTCTGCCTGAACAACAGGACAACAAACAACAGGAAGGCGCGCAGGGTATTCCCATGGATGCCGTACAACGTTTTTCCAATGCCCTGAGTTTGATTAAAAAATACTACGTCAAGCCAGTAGACGAC
>CAZDYY010000203.1:0-4260 GCA_964509745.1 uncultured Legionella sp.
CCTATTCAAGGATCCAAAGTACCCAAATGTGCCCCCCAATCATGAACCGGACGATACCCTGATTGAGCTGATTGATCCGGGATCCATCGACCATAAGTCTTTATAACCATCTCCACATCTACGTGTCCCATTTGTTTTGAAACCCACATAATGTTTTCACCTTGAGACAGCATCATTGAGGCGTAGGTATGACGAGTTTGATACGTGTTGCGATAACGAACTTTTGCTTTCTTTAATATGTGCATCCATTGTGTACGGCGTACTTGCTGGGATATTTCCCAAGGCTTGTTGGTTTGGGGGTTATGAAAAACCCTGCCCCGTAATGAAAGGGTGTATTGTTTTTGTTGTTCCAAGGCCTCCAGCGCAGGGGGTAGCAGAAGTACGTCACGTACCCCGGCTTCAGTTTTAGGGCCTTTTGATTCTTTTGCCACAACCGTTTCTTCAACATGTACCAATAAATTTTTCCAATCGATATCCTCCCATCGTAAACCAATCAGTTCAGATATCCGCAATCCGGTAAAGAATGCAAACTGGAATAGGAATCGCACCTGTCCTTCAGAGGTGTTTAATATGGTGTTGATTTCATCAACACTGAACGGATCTGGCTTGTAGTCGCTCTTTTTGGTTTCTTTATTCAGCAATTTATCAACGATGATGCTGTTTAGCGGATTTTCCTTGATGTATTGATCAACCAGTGCCTGATCGATGATTGCACGTAAGGGCGTTAAAATATTGGCGACCGTTTTGGTGGTGCAGTTCAAGCTGCGGATCCATTTTCTGAGCATGGCAGGGTGCAAATCCTGAATTTCCACCTTTTCGAATACTGGCAAAAGATGTCCCTCACAAACCCTTTTATAGCCTCGCCATGTGCTTGCTTCCTTGGTTGATTTTGATTCGACCAAAAATTCAAGAAGTAGCTCGCCGATCGTGATTTTTTTCTGGATGTGTCCAAAAATATGTGCACGTTTTGAATTGGGGAAATAATCAGAATACGAAAACGTCCCACGCTCAATGGCATTCAGGATTTCCCCTCGCAGACGTTCCGCATATTTCAGATTCGATGCTGTTGCTTCGATCTTCAAGGTTTCAAAGCAGCGAACGCCTCGATAATAAAAACTGATCCTCAAAGTCGTTTTTCCAGACGACCATTTCCTGACTACAACCCCACTTGTAGTCTTTGGAGCGTCGCCTGATTGCCGTTTTCCACCCATCTCTCTACCTCCACCAAGTTAACCCATAAATTACCATCCGGCCCTAATTTGCAGTGCAGACCATCAAGCCACATGCCGCGTTTACGTTTGCAATGCACCGCATGAGTCGTATCCCCGGTATCCAGACAATATTTTTTTAGCTTCACCCATTTCATAATTAAAACTTCCTTCTTCATCTATGAATAAAAGTTGTCAGGCAAGTGCAAGAGGTCTTGCATCCATCCTGATATCCAGAACAAATTGATAAAGACAGACCAATTGCTGCTCGGACTTAAATGTTGCGGGTAAAACACCATCACAATAAATTGAGCGAAGAGTGTTAACGTGTGAGCTTGAAAGGTCAGCAATATGTTTTAACGTATATCCGGTTTCATCCAGTAGATACTGAATAATCCCCTTGTAAATTAACAACTTTGAATTATTTTCCATGAGTAAATATCCTTGATACATTTAAAAAAAGTCTGGTTGCCTGTATAGTAAAAGGGTTTATATCGCAATCTTTACTAACGTAAAGAGAATAATAGTCCAACAAAACTATTTTTACAATAGTAAAAATTATAATTGAGTATCTATGACAAGTTCTGACAACATTGGTGTGCGAGATTTAAAGCAATCTGAAGATATGGCGTTCGGCCAGCGCATTGCTTATGTCATTGAAACCCGTGGTATTTCAAAGGCGTGGGTAGCAGAGCGTCTTGGCGTTTCAAAACAGGCTTTGAATTATTTGTTAAAGCATTCTATCAAGCCAAAATTTGTCGACGAGTTTGCAGAATTATTGGGATTAGACCCACAGTGGATTGAGCATGGTGCCGGTGCTCCTTCACTAAAAGAAAACAGGCCTGTTAAAAGAACTAAATTGCCTGTACTGACTAGTGCAATGTTGCTTGGACAAGATGGAATGCATTCCGGTAAAAGTGAAATTGAATTCTCGCATCATCCTGCTGAAAGCTATACGGCTTATAAACTGGAAGATGACTCCAACTTTCCTCCATTCATTGAAGGCACAGTACTGATTTTCAATACCAATAAACAACCGGGGAATCAGGATTACGTGTTGTTAAAGATTGAGAACGATATTTTTGTCAGACAATACCTGATTGATGGTCAAAATATCTGTTTCAAGGCCAGCAACCCTCAACACAAACTCTTCATTAATCCGCAGGCAACGATCCTTGGGGTGCTGGTTGAAGCTCGTTATCTTGTTTGACGAAAACCAGTCTGGCTATAAAGCTCATAATCATGGCAAACAGTATCGACAAAACGATTTTGGCCACAGCAGATAATAAAAACATATCCACCATTTCGTTCATTGAGTTGTATTTGTAAAAGCAGAGCATTGTAAAAACTAGTGAAAATAACAGTTCGCCAGGCAACGTTGAACAAAGATAGCGATTAAAAACCGATGTTCCCTGATAAATACCGGCCTTCATGTAGCTCATGATGTTGTTCATGACATAAAAACCAATACTGGTTGCAATAATGCCGGCCACTATCGTCCAAGGCGATTTATTTAAGATTGTTGCCAGTTGAGTTTCCTGAAGCCCATAAACATATATCGCCGTGTTGCCCAACACCAAAAACAAGATCTGGCTAAATAACTTGTAGTAAATAAACTTGCTCGCTTCCGTCGGTGAAAATTGATCAGCAACGATATCCACGATAAAAAAGCCTAAGCAAAAAAAGATGACACTGAAGTTAAAATTGTATTCACCGGTGCCGATTGCTACCTTGATAAAATAAAAATTAAAAATCAGGGATAACAGTTCAGCCACGACAAAGGCAATGATTAAATACGACTTTAATTCTTCTCTGCGCATTTATACTCTCCTAATCGAGAAATACAGGCAGTAACGTATTCCATGTATGTTTTGGTTTGATCTTTGCTATTAAAATCCAGCGTTTTTTCAAGTGTATCAATACCGATAATCATTCGAGCATGATCTGGTTTAAATTTTCTACATACCAGTTCATCATTTAGCTGGGAAGCAAAATTTTTGAATGGTCTATAACAGCCAACTGGCGTATAATTGATTCTGGTTTTGATAGACGTGTCTTGATGAGTTAACTCAAACTTTTCAATGACAAAATGGTATCTTGGGGTTTGGGCTGTTGCGATTTCCAAAAATCCCTTGATGTAATGATAAATTTTGGTTCCAAACTTAAGAATATCCATGTCGACGATCATCTATAATAAAAAAGTAGTTTCATCTAAAGAACCATGCATTAGCCATACTGATCGAGGGTTCACGCTTGGTCACGGACTTTTTGAAACCATACTTGTTAAAAAAGGCGCATTTCCGGCGTTAGAGTATCACTGGAAAAGATTAGTATCAAGTGCCCCTATTTTGGGAATAGCGCTTCCTTTTTCATGCGAAGAGCTGGAAGCAATGCTCACTGAATTGATTATTCAAAACAATTTGCAGGATAAACTCGCCAGTGCAAGAGTTACCATCACCCACGGTGAAGCCGCAAGAGGGCTTTTGCCTGCACAAGCACCCAATCCCAATTTTGTAATTGCTGTATTTGAAAGTGCACCGCACAGTGAAAAACCGTTTTCAGCTTGTATTGTAAATACCAGAAAGAATGAGCATACAGAAGCGTCCAGAGTGAAAACGGTCAGTTACATGGACAACATTCTGGCAAAACAGGAAGCGATGAGCCAAGGGTATGATGAGGCTATATTGTTGAATACCGCATCTAATGTTGCTGATGGTTCAATATCCAATGTTTTCATGGTGAAAGATCAGCAAATTTATACTCCACCGGTAACTGATGGTGCTTTGCCCGGTGTGGTCAGATCTATTTTGCTGGAAGAATTTTCCAGTGATTTTTCAATCACAGAAAAATCAATTCGTCCTGCCGAATTATTACAGGCGGATGAAGTTTTCCTTACAAATGCATTGATGGGGATTAAACCAGTGATCAGACTGGATAACACGGATTTTTCATCATTTTCTGTTGCGAGCAAATTGAGTGGTTTTTTACGTGAGAAAAAAAATTATATTTGATGTTGAGGTGTAGGATGTTAGAAGATAAAGCCGCTTTAAAA
>CAZDYY010000204.1:0-4236 GCA_964509745.1 uncultured Legionella sp.
TGGAGGCAAGGGCTGCATAAGCTTCTTGCGTTGAAGCCGAAGGATTGATGCGCTGGAAATTTTCAATCAGGTTGTCAGTGGGAACCAGAAAATTGCATTGCTGATCAAGCACTCGAATCAATGGTACGCCTTGATAAATTGTACCTTGCCGAGGTCTCAATTGACCGCAAATTAACTGGACAAGGGTTGATTTTCCGCTGCCGTTTTTACCGGACAAGGCAATGCGTTCAGGGCCTGTGATGGCAAGGTTGAACTGTTGGAACAACGGTTGCTGATTGGGCCAAGCAAACTCCAAATCCTCGATTTGAATCACTACTTTATTGCAGCCTACACGGCTTGCTTGCACATCGGCATGAATGCATTCCTTAATGTCCAGTTGGTCTTTGGCGATTTGAAGCAATTGTGTTGCTTGTTGAATCCGTTGCTCAGCCAGCTTAGTATTTCGAGACTGTGTTTTTTCACTGCGGCTTTGCATGCTATTGGCGGTCAGCTTGTCTGTTTTACCTTGCTTGCGCAAAGTTCGACCTTTCTCCTGGCGTTGTTCATGACGTTCCCGGTTTGTTTGTGTTGTGGTTTCAAATTGTTTGATCTGTTTTTGACAGGAAGTGATTTGATGAATAAGGCCTGCGTGTTGAAGCGCTTTTTGTTTTTCATACATGTCATAATTGCCGCTAAATCGCGCTAAACCTCTGGCGGTGATTTCCATGATTTCATCCATCGCGTTTAACAACGTCCGATCATGGCTGACGATAATAAAACCCTGCCTGCTGGTTTGAATCCATTCCAGCAGGATTTGTCTGGATGCAACATCAAGGTTATTGGTCGGTTCATCCAGTATAATAAAATCTGCACGGGTGAACATGGCCCTGGCCAATAATACTTTGGTTTTCTGCCCCCCGCTTAATTGTTGAAACGGCGCATCCAGGAGGATGTCTTCCAAATCCAGTTGTTGCAGCAAGGTTTGTAATTCAACCTCAAGATCCCAATCATCACCGATAATATCAAAATCATCATCAAGCATTTCCCCTTGTTGAACACGCCACAGGGCTCGCCATTTGTCATGAATGCCCAATATCTCCAGCACGCTGACACATTGTAATTCAGTATCGGGGTGTTGAGGACAATACGCAACCGTGCCATCACACACAATGGATCCGGCATGCGGTTTGAGTTCGCCGACCATCAGTTTTAGCAAAGTGGTTTTACCGACACCATTATCGCCAACGAGAGCATAACAACGCTTGCCAAAAGACAACGACAAGTCTTGCCATTGAACAGCAGTATTGGGGATGGTGTAAGTAAGATGATTAACAAGCAACCGGGGCAAATGCGACATGGTAAATCTCCAAAAGGTATGAAATAAAAGCAACTTTGAAGATTATTGACGCATCGGCAGGATACCCCGGTGATTTATTGATTAGTAATTATGCAATAGTGCGTCTTGTTATGTCAATCGACCTGTCATCTCCGGGTGTGATTAATTAATTTGAACAACGAAAACAATCCACGACATGATCATCCACCATGCCAACGGCCTGCATGTGTGCATAAATAATGGTTGATCCGACAAAACTCATCCCCCGCTTTTTCAAATCCTTTGACAAGGCATCGGATTCCGGGGTTGATGCCGGAATGTCTTGCAGGCTCTTCGGGCGATTGATTTTGGGTGTGTTATTCACGAACCGCCAGACGTATTGATCAAATGAACCAAATTCCTTTTGAATCGCGATAAAAACCTGCGCGTTTTTTCTTGCGGAAAATACCTTGAGTCGATTACGGATAATACCGGAATTGACGAGCAAGTCTTCCAGTTCAGCATCTGTCATTTGGGCAACTGCATGGACATCAAATTGTTTGAATGCCGTCCGATAGGCATCCCGTCGTTTTAAAATGGTTTCCCATGAGAGCCCTGCCTGGGCACCTTCAAGAATCAACATTTCAAAATGCCGGGTATCATCATGGACTGGAACACCCCATTCCGTATCGTGGTACGCTTCATAAAAAGGCTTGTTCACCCCTACCCATCCACATCTATTCATCATATCTCCTGCAAAATATTGACCACCTGGCCTTGCTTTTTCTTACCTGAATTATCAAATATGAAAAATCTATAAATCAAGACTTGACATCAACAAAAACCAGCCTGTTAATAACTTTTTGAACTATTTTATAGCAATTCGACTCTGGTTTATCAGGTGATCGTTAACCACATGAATATTAAATGATTTTTGTTATTGCGCTTTTTTTTCACCATCCAGACTTACCCACAAAATCTGTGGATAAGTCTGTGTTTAAATTGTAGTGGCATTTGTAAAACAAGGAATTACACCACTGCTCGAGATCACAACAATTTATTCTGACCGAGGGATCTCCTTAAGTTAGAACGTCCCACCTTCGGCTGCACAGATTCCAAAATCTCCTCCACATGATTGTATAGCATGGAAAGATGCGCATCCTTATCCGATATTTTTAATTCAGAATTGGGTAATAACCGCTTGTATATTTCAGCATGTGAACGTGGTACCTGGCTGTCAAGTTGACCATACCAGATTGTCACGGGACAGGTAATTTTACTCAAGTCAAACCCCCATTCCCTGACTAGTAACTGAAATTCTCGCGCAGGACCGGCAACCCCTTGTCGAAAGGTTTCTGTTTGCGCAACCAGCATGGCACTCCATTGCTTTGGATTGTCAAGAATGATGCGATCAGGTTCCGACAATTGTTGCAACATGCTTTTAAATCGTTCAGGTTTTGACAAAAGGCTTCGATGAACCTGCATCAACAACCAGGACAGGCCCGGGATCATTCTGCTCAAAACATTGATAATCCTCATCCCGCGATTCATTCCTTCATTTGCGCCTGGAATCAATGTCGGTCCCAGGCCAGAGACAATCGCAATGCCATGTATGCGTTCAGGGAAAGCATAAGCACACGCCAGGGCAAAAGGCGCCCCGCCTGAATGGGCGATAATGGAAAATTGAGAAATATTGAGATGATCTGCCAATTCACGAATATCATCAGCCCAGGATAACAAACCATGTTGTTTGCTCATGGATGACAACCCCATGCCGGGGCGATCAATACCGAAAAACCGACAATGCCTTGCAAGGGCAGCATCTTGAAAATCAGCGGCTTGAAGCCTCGAGCCCGGGGTTCCGTGGAAGAAGAACACCGGATGTCCATCCGGGTCGCCATATTCGGCAAAACCCAGGGTTCTGCCGTCTTTCAAGGTCATTTGCAAGTTTTGATGGTTCATGCGTTTGGTTTCCTGATTCCTGTTTCAAAGCAGCGGCCCTGCCATCATCCCTTGTGTTGCCTGGATGACATGGGTCTTGGCAAATCCTCAGGATAATTTTTTGTCGGCAAACACATTCATCGCCTTGACCAGAAACTCCACCAAATCCGGATGATATCGATTGTAGAAATCGCGATAATCCGGATGTTCAAGATACAATTGGGCAAGCTTCAGGTAAGTTTCTTTCCCAGGTGTCCAGCAATGATCAATCCAGTCAACATGTTGTTTAACCAATGCCTGAACTTCATCCGAATCCACCGTCAAACCGTCACGCATCGCCCTGGCTAGGGCAACATTCAAACACTCACCATCTGCTTTAAAACGTTCCCATTCAGGTTTTCCCCAATGTTCTGTTCTTCGCCAGGTTTCATCAATTTGTTCCTGAGAAACAAGTCCCGTGTTCAGCATGTATTTTTCGTGCTCCTGTTGTTTGACCGGGTCAAAACCTTCAAACATGTCTTCAATCTTCATTTTCAATTTTCCTCTGATATGCGAAATGGTTTTATCAATCGTGTTAACAAGCGTATTGGTTCGCTCAATATTCGATTGCAGCCTGGATTTGTGTTGCCGCAATGATTCAATTTTGTCAAAATCATTGCTGCTCAAAATCGCTTTGATGTCATTCAGAGGAAATTCAAGTTCACGAAAAAACAAAATCTGCTGCAGCATTAGCAGCTGCTCTTCCTTATAATATCGATACTGGTTATCGCCATAAAATGCAGGCTTCAACAAACCAATTTCGTCATAAAAACGCAACGTGCGTGTGCTGATACCGGATAGCTTTGCCAATTGATTAATCGTGTACCTCATCTCATATTCCTCCATTTGACAACATACACGATAAAGGTTGACGCAACGGCAAGGTCAAGTGTTGTATATTATTTTCCTGTGTACATGACAATTTTTAAAATGTCGTCCCCGCGAAGGCGGGGATCCATCCA
>CAZDYY010000205.1:0-4221 GCA_964509745.1 uncultured Legionella sp.
ATCAGCACCAACATGCGCAAACCAGCATTTCGCGGCCTTATCCCATTCAACCGCCCTGCTGCCGTCTGACAGTTTTCCGGCCAGCTGTTTCACGGCTTCGCGTTGCGCGTAAGGTACGACCAGCCAGGTTTTATCCGTGGCAAGGCTTGCCGTTGAGGTGGTATCAAAAACTTCAGAATTAAGGCTTTGTGTTGGGTTCACAAGCCATGGTTTTAGCTTGTCCAAATCAGCCCCAGAATGTGCGAACCAGCGAGAGGATGCCTTGTCCCACTCAATGGCATTTTTTCCATTGGGCAGTGTGCCTGCCTGCTGCTTGGCAATTTCTTTTTGTTTAAATGGAATGTCGAGCCATATTTTTTCCGCCGACCTGCTCTGATCTTCCATTCGATGTTGTAAATCAGCAGCATTGAGCATAGCAATCCCTTCAACGATCGTGCGTGGGTTTGCATCAGACAGTGAAGGGATAGATACCTGATTTTCAACCTGATTCATTCTCTTAACGTGCTCCATAACTCGTTTCTCTGCGGCTAGTACGAATTCATCTACAAGGAGATCTCGCTCACTTTATGTATCATAATCTACGGGATAATCTGGATCTGGGATTAACCCAAAAGCCGAAGAAATTGTTTTAAATGCTGTATCGTAGAATTCGCTAAACTGAACGCCAGTGACATCTGATATGCTATTAATGCCTGAATCATACAAGGCTCGTTCGATTCCTTCACCAGGAAAACGGGTGAAATTAATAGAGCTGTAATCAATATTATTTAATACAGACTCTATTTCAACTGCCAGTACCTGACTATAATCACCTTCAACTATCTGCGTAGTGTTTTGCTCCTGAACCTGCGTTTGCTCAAGCGATAGCACAAAATTATGGATTTTTTCAGCGTCTGCGGCGGCACAAAAAATTTCCAGCGGATCATCTTCTAATGCCTTTATCCACGATGAAACATAAGCCACATGCTGGCCGGGATCGTGCCCTATTCCCAATTCATCGCCCAAAATCATGCTGGCAATTTCAGCCCGCAGCTCTTCACGCGCATACCCCTCACTTCCAAAAGGATGAATCAGATCACGATCCAGTCTGGATGAATGACCCGTCCAGTGACCCAGTTCATGAAGAGCTGTGGCATAATAATTTTCCGCACAGGGGAACTGACTTTTCAAGGGCAAGTGAATGCTATCAGTTGATGGCCGATAAAACGCTCGATCACTTCCACCGTGGTGAATGATGGCGCCTGACGCATTTAAAACCTGCTCCGCACGCTCGATGGCATTCCAATTGGCTTTCTGAAGAACATGTTCTGGCAAGCCATCAATTTGTTCGCCGTTAAATACCGTAGCATAGAACACACGCGGGCGTTCCAAGCGCAATTCCGTCTTGAGAGCCTTGCCATCAGCATCAAACATGGGCTTGCCCTGTTCGTCTGTTTTTGTCTTTTCCTCGGTGAATTTCCAGTATTGAATGGTCGTGCCCTTCTCACCTCGTCTAACCTGCGCGCCAGCTGTTTCGGCTTGTTTATAAGTCATCCAGCGTTGATCGGTATGATTTTCAGCCATCAATTGAATAGCATTAATTCCCTTGTAGCGCTTGCCGGTGATTGGGTTCATTGGCATGACAGCATTTGGCTCGCCGGGATTCCAAGGTCTCTGCCAAGGGGCATTACCTTGCTTCAGTTGCTCAATTAATTTTTTCGCAACGTCCTCGTGGAATGGTCTTTTGTTCATTGTGCCTCTCCATTCATTGCATCAACATCACTTTCTAAAGCGTCTTGTTCACTCAGCGCATCCTCAAAGAATGCACCGGCCTTGAACGCTTCATCGGGATCGAACTCGATTTGGCATCCGGGTGTAAGCGCATCAATGAGTTTTTCATGCAATGCAGCACGTGCATTGGCTTCATCATCAAACGTGATGTGGTCTTCTGGTATATGTTGATTCATGGGATGACTCCGGTTAGTTAAGTTTAGGTTTGCCTTTGATATCCGGCCTGGTTTGCTTGCATTCTGGATAAGCACTGCAAGACCACCAGAACCCTTTTTTACCCGCGCGTCGACACAATCCCTTGCCACAACTTGGGCACATGTGTTGCGTGGATACGGTGATCGCATCTTTCGCGCCAATTATTTTTACAGCCCCATCATTGGCTTTCGCTACCTGCTCTGTGACGAATTTGACTTGTCTTTCGATAAAACCATCAAGGCCTGATGCATCCTGTTCAATATCGCGCAAGACACGTTCATAAATGGCCGTCAGTACCGGACTTTTCACCATCTCAGGCAGTGCATCAATGATGCTGCGGCCTAAGGCTGTACTGATGATTTGCTTGCCTTTGGTGTCCAGGACATTGCGGCGCTTTAATTCAGAAATGATTGAAGCACGGGTGGCCGATGTACCAATGCCATCCCCATCGCGCAGCATTTTTTTATGTTCAGGTTGCATGATGTATTTGTGAATGTTTTCCATGGCTCGCTGCAACGTGCCCTCGGTGAAACGAGCTGGCGCCTTTGTTTTGGCATCAAGGCGCGTTGCTTTCAAACACTGAATTGCGTCGTTGAGCGCCATTGGGGGCAAGGCTTGATTCTCAGTCTTATCTCCATCGTCTTCTTCATCAATTTCCGTATACACATCTCGCCAGCCGTTATGGGTAACGGTCTTGCCACTGGTTTGAAAGACCTCGCCAGCCACATCAAGGCTCACAGTGGTACTCAAGTACTCATGCAACGGATAGAATTGCGCGATATAGGCACGTACAATCAGGGCATAAATATTGCGTTCTTTTTCGTTCAATCGTGCCTTACTGCCCTTGTGCATGGTGGGAATAATGCCGTAGTGAACCCCAACCTTGGTGTCATCCCATGTTTTTGATTTGATCGCAGGATTCGCCCCATCAATCAGGGAGGCCAAATCAGGATTCACATGTTTTATGGCGTCCAAAACGCGCGGCGCATCGGCGTGTTGAGATTCAGGTAAATACGCGCAATCGGTACGCGGGTAGCTGGTGAGCTTGTGGGTTTCATACAATGACTGGCAGGTGTCGAGCACCTCGGTGGCACTGTAGCCAAACTTATTGGACGCTAACAGCGTGATATCTGACAGCGAGTAGGCGCGCGGTTGCGCCTGCTTTTTAGGCTCCTGCTTGTATTCTGTAACACGACCTGATGCACCACTCACCTTCTCAATCAGCGCGTTAGCAATGGCGGCATCCACCAGACGCCCTTCACTATCAAGACCCGACTGAGCATCCTCAGCACGCCAGTTGGTAATAAAGGCGGAGTTGTTATGTTGAATAGCTGCTTTTATCGTGTGAAAAGGCACCGGTTTGAATGCTTCAATTTCCCGATCACGTCCGACCACAAGGGCTAATGTCGGGGTTTGCACACGCCCCACAGTTAACAAAGCGCGCGAGCCGCCACGCTGTGCTCGCAAGGTATAGGCACGACTTAAATTCATACCGATTAACCAGTCTGCACGACCGCGTGCCATGGCTGCTGCTCCAAATCCTTTATAATTGGCATTGTCTTTCATCGCACCAAGCCCGCGCTGTAACGAAACCGCATCATGTGCTGACACCCAAAAACGCAGCACCGGTTTTTTGTTATCAAAGTGCTCCAACACTTCATCAATCAACAACTGGCCTTCGCGATCGGAATCGCCCGCATTGACCACCACACATGCCTCTTTCAACAAACGACCAATGGATTTAAGCTGCTTTACGGCATCTGGCTTGGGCTTTACGATCCACGCTTGAGGAATAATAGGCAAATCCTCCACGCGCCAAAGTTTTTTGCCGCTACCTGGATGTACAGGCGCATCTTTAGATGTGTACTCGTCAGGCCCTGCTTGTTCCAGCATATGCCCAAAACACCAGGTGATTCGGTCAGCACCACATTCAATGTAACCCTCACCTTTGCCGGTCACGCCTAACTCATCAGCAATGGCTTTTGCAACGGACGGTTTTTCTGCAATGAATAAACGCATGTTAATTCTCCAAATCAAGGTGGGAAGACCAGGTAATGAGCGGTATTACAACGGAAGTCATTTGAGATTCAGTCAGTAAACCAAAATATCGGGCATCAAATGAAAGCGCACTTTGGTCAGTCATCAGGAGCAATTCAGATTGGTTTAATGGCTCATGCCAGACTTCCCAGCTTGGCAATATTCGCCCACCGCCGTCAGTTTTTCGTGGTTTGCTGTAAGGCAGTAACTCGCCATTAA
>CAZDYY010000206.1:0-4221 GCA_964509745.1 uncultured Legionella sp.
CGATACTGCTGCATGTGGCAAGAGACGTGGCGGCGGGAAGAAACACATGCTTCCAGTAAAGCACAACACCTTCGGTTCTTCCGGCCAGAAAGGCATAAACCGTATAGGCCAGGATGAACCAGATGAAGGCAAACAGGTAATAAATGACGGCAACGCGCACATAGCTTTGCATGAGAGCCGGCCCCAGTTCGCTGGTTAACACCGCAAACCATGCAAAAAATCCGACAGGAGCATAGAGCATAATCAATGAAAAAACGCGCATGAATACCGCTTCGCCGGACTGTAAGAATGTGATAAAGCTGCCGGATTTATTATCGGTCGAAGCTGCAGCCAGCCCCACCAGTATGGAAAAAACGATGAGCGCCAGCATATGCTCATGCGACAGCAGTCTGGAAAAATCCGGTACGGTGAAGATGCCGGCAATTTGATTGAAAAAGCCGTCAGATACCGGTGGCTGGGTCATGGCCAGCGTCAAGCCCGTATCTGCCGCTGGCGGGAACAGAATCACAATCAAAATTGCGAAGCAGGCAACCACAAAGCTGGTGAAAACAAATACGCCGGTCATTGCGGAAAAAACGCGCCCGACTTTTCCAATCGAGCCCGCACGTGCTATCGCAGAGGAGACATTGAAAAATACCAGAGGCACAATGGTGGTAAAAATCAGATTCAGAAACAACGTACCAAACGGCTTGATCCACTGGACAGATTCGCCAAAATACCAGCCCGCTGCACCGCCCAGAAGGATGGATGCCAGTAATATCACGGGCATTGCATATGCTCCGGAAAGATTAGGTCGCGTTATCATGGATGGCCTTGTATTGTTCAAGATCTGCGAGTAGCTCCCGAACCGTGTTCAGGGGCAGTCCCATCACTGAGTAAAAGCAGCCATTGATTTGTTTGATAAATTGTCCAATATAACTCTGGATGCCATAACTGCCCGATTTATCCCTGTAATCACCGGTGGCCAGATAACGGGTTATTTCGTCATCCGGTATCCGGGCAAAGGAGACCGTGGTGGTGTTCATCACAATGTTTTGATAATCATGCCAGGTGATGCCAACACTGGTCAGAACCTGATGGCTATGACCGGAATGGCGTTTCAGCATATTCCGTGCATCCTCTTCATCCCGTGGCTTGCCAAGAATTTGTTCATCCAGCACCACCTCGGTATCGGCACACAGCACCGGCCTGACGGGCAATTTGTCTGCGATAATTTTTTCCCGTGCAGCATCAAGTTTTTCTTTTGTAACCCGCATGGAATACATCTCCGGCGTTTCACCCGGCACCGGTTCCTCGGGGGTGTCGACCAGCAACAGCTCAAACGCGACGCCCATTTGTGCAAGCAACTCCCTGCGTCGCGGACTTTTTGAAGCGAGATAGATGTTCATTGTTTTCATGTCAGGATTCAATGGTTAGATAGTATATGTTGGAATGCCCGGTTTTGCTATCCTGGTGATTTCGAAATGAATGCAAATACCTTTACTTTATGGCGCCAAAGGTTAAAATATACCTATACTTTATGACGGATGAATGGGTTATGCAAAGAGATATTCTTGAGAACATGCAAGTGTGGTTAACATCTCGTGTTCGCAAGCCGATGGTCATTCGCGGTGCTCGTCAAGTTGGAAAAACCTGGTTGGTCCGGGAGCTTGCCAGAACATCGGGTAAATTATTGGTTGAGCTCAATTTTGAAAGGCAGCGGGATTTGGCAGTTCATTTTGACAGCAATGATCCTGCAACGATTCTGTTAAACCTTGAAAGTGCATTAAATAGAACCATTGTGCCTGAAAGTGCAATTTTGTTTTTGGACGAGATTCAGGCGGTTCCAGATTTATTGGAAAAATTACGCTGGTTCTATGAACTGATGCCGCAACTGGCAGTGATTGCAACGGGATCTTTGCTTGAATTTGTTTTGGAAAAGCATTCCTTTAGCATGCCGGTAGGTCGAATTAATTATTTTTTTGTCGAACCCCTTGGTTTTGAAGAGTTTTTATTGGCAAAAAACGAAACTCATTTGTTGACAGCAATCAAGAATTACAGCTTGCAGACGCCATTTAATGCAGCAATACATGACAAGGCAAATCGATTATTTAAAGAGTATGTGATGGTTGGCGGAATGCCGGAAGCGGTTTCGACATGGGTTGCAACACGTTCCCTTGAATCGTTGTCTGAAGTTCATAACGATTTGATTCACACCTACCAGGATGATTTTGCAAAATATGCCGGAAAATTATCTTTGCATTATCTTGAGGATGTTTTACGCGCAATCCCGACCTCCTTATCGAAAAAATTTGTTTACGCCCATGTGAATGCGAATGCCAAACAGGCAAGCATCAAGCAAGCACTGGTTTTATTATCCAAAGCACGTTTATGTCATTCTGTAAAAAGCACATATGCAAATGGTATTCCTGTTGATTCGGAAGTGAATTCAAAACTATTTAAAATGATTTTCATTGATGTTGGTTTGGTTTCAACCATGCTGGGCTTGAGATTACATCAGTTTCAAACCATTGATGATATTTTATTAATAAATCAGGGCGCGCTGGCTGAGCAAGTTACCGGGCAATTGTTGCGTTTGTTATCACCTCATTATATTGATCCCGGGTTATATTGCTGGAGTCGTGAATCCAAAGGCAGCAGCGCCGAGATTGATTACATCATTCAGGACAACCAGCGCTTGATTCCGATTGAAGTCAAGGCTGGTACAGAAGGAAAAATGCGCTCATTGCAACAGTTCATGTATGAAAAACCCTGGAAAACAGCGGTGCGGTTATATTCAGGATCGACAAGCCGGCGTGAGATTGGTATGAAAACAACCCAGGGCAATGAAGTACAGTATGAGCTGATTTCATTGCCATTTTATCTGACAGGCCAGCTTCATCGATTGATTTTGTAACGATATGTCAAAGCCGGTTCAACAGGAATTGCCTACCTCAGCGACTGCATATCAATCACAAAGCGATATTTCACATCACTGTTCAATACCCGTTCATAGGCTTCATTGATTTGTTGAATCGGAATGAGTTCGATATCACAGGTGATGTTATGTTTGTCGCAGTAATCGAGCATTTCCTGTGTTTCGGCAATTCCGCCAATTAATGAACCGCTTAAATTTTTCCGACCGCCAACGACAGAAAATGGCGCGATTTTCAGGGCGTCAGGTGAAATCCCCAGCAGACACAGTGTTTTTTCGTTTTTCAGCAGAGCCATGTACGCATTGACATCATGCGGGGCAGAAACCGTATCGAGAATAAAATCAAAACTGCCCAGTTGCTTTTGCATGTCATCTGTATTTTTAGACAACACGACTTCATGCGCACCCATGTTCAGGGCATCGGCAATTTTCTGAGGCGATGTGGTAAAGACCACTACATGTGCGCCAAACGAGCGGGCAAATTTCACAGCCATGTGTCCCAGGCCGCCAAGACCAATAATCCCGACCTTGTCCCCTTTGCCAATCTTCCAGTGTCGTAATGGGGAGTATGTGGTAATACCGGCGCAGAGCAGGGGAGCCACAGCTTCCAGCTTCAGGTTTTCCGGAACGCTTAGAACAAATTTTTCATCAACAACGATCGTATTGGAATAACCGCCTTTGGTGACCGTGCCATCAGCATCCACAGTATTATAGGTAAATGTCGCGCCTTTTTTGCAAAACTGTTCCTGGTGATCATCGCAACAAACGCAATGACCGCAGGAATTCACCATGCATCCCACACCTACCAGCGAACCCGGCTTGAAACGAGAAACTTTCGCGCCAACCTGTTTCACCACACCCACAATCTCATGACCTGGCACCAGAGGGTACTGCGCACCACCCCATTCATTGCGCACGGTATGGATATCCGAATGGCACACCCCGCAATATTGAATATCGATATGTACATCAAAATTACCCGGTTCACGGCGGTCAAATTCATAGGGTTTTAATGCGGATGCAGCATCAAAACCGGCGTATCCTTTTGCTTTGATCATGTCAAGGGTTCTCCCATAAGGCTATTGCAACTTTTGTATCTCCTGTTGAATCAGGCGTAACAACACAACTGGTTATTTGATTGGTTACCATGGGGCACTGATATACGTTGAAGCTTGTTGTATAGGCATATGCAGCGCCTGTTGGTGTGTAAGTGGTTGCTGAAGTCAGTGCCAAACCATAAGGAGGATAAACCCCTGCAGAGGGCGGGTTACTGCATGAGGTTAAATTGACCCCGGAACTGGCAACTG
>CAZDYY010000207.1:0-4221 GCA_964509745.1 uncultured Legionella sp.
TATATAATTTCCAATATCATCTTCTGTTGTTAATTTACCTTCTTCCTCTAGCATCAAAATGGCGGCCGCAGTAAATTGTTTTGAAATTGAGCATATTGGGAATGGTGTATTTGTTTTTGCTTGAATACATTTTCCATTGTTTAACTCCGCACAACCCTGTACCCCTTTGAATGCCACTTTTCCGTTTTTTACTACTAATGTAGCAAATGCCGGAGTTGTATCATTCACATACTGACTTAATATTTCATTGGCATAACCAAATTGTATAAACATGGGGAACAATATAATAAAAAAGACGAACTGTTTAATGAATTTCATTTTTATCCTTCAAATAACGGCTGATAGGTCTTTCAGTCACTAGGAGTTGTAAATCCTCGTGGTGTGGATTTGATATTAAACAATATTTGATATGTAATTTCACATTACATTGTAGCAGTTTCAATAATCCAAGCCACCCTATTGAAAAGGGTGAAATTTGAGAAAAAATTGCTCTCCGCTTTATGAAATGCACTCACCTCACAATTCATTCTGTATTTTTCTTTTAACGAGCTCCAGCGCTGCGAATTTTGTATTGTCCCTACTAATCGAAAAAGGTAGATTGCTTCTATCATTCGTATAAATCGTTGTCTCAAATCGCGCACGGGAAAGCGCAACATAAAACACATCTTTTGCTGTTGTCCGGCTCTGGGCATGCGCATCAATCAACACCCGATCGGCAGTTAACCCCTGACTGCTGTGCACCGTTGTAGCATAGGCATAATCCAGGTGCAGTGGTTGCTTTGGATCAAGGTTCACCGTGCGTTGACCATTCGTGATGATAATCTGATTAGGTGACATCGAGGCTATTTTGAAACGATCTCCATTGGCAATATCCAAATCTTTATCATTGCGGGTAATGCGAACAACATCCCCTGATGAAAGTTCTTTTTTATCTGGTTCATAAACCGATAGCTTGCGATGTGTCATTGGATTAAATTCTATGGTTTGCTGATTTTCCATGGAGCGAACCATCAACCGATTACCAATAGATGAATCCTCAATCCGGTAAAGCACTCCACGCATCAGTCCGCAGCGGAGATAGTCTCTTTCAGGTTGGATAAAATCCCCAACTCGATAATGTTTTGCATACATTCGCTCGGCACGTGTTGTATCCCGGCGACTTAATGTGTCGCACGTTACCCCGGTACCTTCAAGTTTCAGTCCAATGCGCACTTGTTTGTTGATTTCTCGCCGCGCTTCATTGGTGCCGGTAACAATAATTGTTTGTGCTCGATCATTACTGGATAATTGGACGTATTCTTTGGCAATAGCATGTTGTCTTGCTTGATTGTCTTTAATTTCATGGATGTGATGAACATGATTTAAGGCAAGTGCTGAATGTCCTTGTGCTGCCAATTCAACCGCTTTCTTCAATTCCAAATTTTTTTGTCGCTGAATCGTATCCATCAAAGCCGTTTGCATGCCGGCTGCTTGTAGCTGATCAAACGGACGTCCAGCTTCAATGGCTTTGGTTTGGGCGGTATCGCCTAACAACACAACACGACTTCCCGCTTTTTCAGCCAATTTCAGGACTTTTTCCATTAATCGGGTTGGTACAACACCTGCTTCGTCTATGACCAATACGGTTTTGGCATCAATGTCCTTTTCTTTGCCTCTGATAAAGGAAGCGAGGGTATTTGCTTTCACGTTAAGTTCTTGCAGGGCTTTGACCTGGTTGCCATAGGGAGCAAGGGCGCGGATTTCAAATCCTCCTGCCTCTATCAATTGCCTGGTTTTATCCAACATGTGGGATTTTCCGGTTCCGGCATAACCCTGTACACCGACCACTTGATTGGTTGTTGAAAGAATGAGGGCTGCGGCGGCTTGTTGGCCTTTATTTAAATCGGAATGCTGTAATAATGCATGTGCTTTTTCGTTGGTAAGGATAGGCTGCAAACGATTACGGCCTTCACTTTCCAGTTGCAGGATGGTCTTTTCCCGCTTTAATGCTTCCCGGGTTGTGAAACGCACTTCACTTTGGACTAGCATTCCCTGCAAAATAGCATCATTAATTTCTATTTTTGCCTTTTGACGGGGGATACCTGTTTTTACCAGGCTATCCACCCATTGACTGCGCGTTAGCGGCTCTGATGACACACTGTCCATTTCTTCAGATGAACAGTATAAGGGGGCTTCCTGAATTAATTCACCCTTTTCAATTTTCCGCGTAATTTCCTTTTCAAGGTCAGTCCATTTGGCTCGTCCCACTGCATGTTGCAATGCAGTGTCCATCAACTCTCGTTCAAACACAATTGACTGCCGCTCGGTAAGATGTTCAACTGCATATTGCAAAGATTGCGTGGCTGCTTCCTCTGCCGGAACATGCTCGTTTGATTGCGCGTTTTGTTTTTGATGCGGTATTTTTTTAAATGAAATGCCCAGTGCTTTTGCCTGGTTTTGCCATGTCTGATGCAACGTCTCTCGATCAAGGGATACTTTTTTCTGGCGGCTTGACAGTGCTGCCCGTTGCTTTTGCTGGCTGGTTGCTGTTGTTCGATCCAGTCCTTGCTCTATCAACTTGGCGACCACTTCTTTTGAACGGTGACTAAATGCCTCGATTTGTTCTCTTGTGATGTGAGCCAGTTCAAAATTACCGTCACGGCCAAATTTGAGGTGATAGCCCAGCTTTTGCAGTCCTGCTGCCAGTTCTGAATTGTATATGGCTCCTAAAAACCGGGTGGATTGGATGATTTCATCATTTTTTAAAGCACGCCACTGACCATCCTTGCGCTGCGTCATGTTCAATACAATGGCATGGGTATGCAATTGCGGATCTTGTGCGCGGCTGGTTTCATGCCGAAATTTTGCCACCACGAGATTGCCGGTGGTTTCAATCATGGATTTACCTTGAATTTTTTTCCGGGCTGCCGCTCGCGTTTCAGCCATCTCAATGGCACGCTCAACCGCTTGTTCGTGAGCTTTAATGATTTCAATGTCTCCATACACCAACGCTTGCAGAGAAACACTTTTCGGGGCAGAAAACGTTAGGTCAATGCCCAAGCGTATTTTGCTGTCTGACCGAATGGAATTCCGGCCGATTTGTGTCTGTTCATCTATTTTTCCAGCCAGCAACTCACGAAACCGTTCTGGATCAACAGCTCCCTGCAAACCAAGTTGTTCGGCACCCGCGCCTTGCCAGCAGGTCGCATCCATGGTTTTGGCATAATAATCATCTGCCGAATCCTGATAATATCTAGCCGTTTTGCCGATATCCTTGCGGGTCAATAATTGATGGCTCAGCATTCACTACCTCCATCAAAAGCAGCCATGACTTTGGGGTATTGCTGAATTTTAAGTGGCACTCGGGTGATGGGATAATTGCCGGCCAATGCAATAAACGCTGTGAGTTCTGGCAAATGCGCCAGTTCAGTCGGCGTGACGACTCGTTCGCGAACAGTTTGGATTGAACGTGTCGTACTTGCTCGTTCCCCTTGATTGCGAGTAAACAGTACACGTTCCACTTCATGTTCACCTAAACACAGGCTCATGTCTTCATTGGTTTTTGGATCAGTTCTGGAACCACCCAATACCACCAGCGTTCGAAAACAGGAACGCAAAGTTTGTGCTGCTTTCATGCCATAGATATCGTCCACTTGTGAAGTGGATTGCAAACCTGCTACCACACGCAATCCGTGCTTACGACCTTTGGTGAGTGCCGCCTCCAGACTGGCCAGCTTTTCAAGAGTTGCCAGTTCATCAATTACAAGCCAAATGCGACGGCTGTCATCTTCTGGAAGGGATAACACCGAGGTACACAACACATCAACCCAGGCAGAAATCAGAGGCTTTAACGCCACGCTCATGTCTTCGCGCCATGTGATGTACAGGTTGCCAGCATCTTCCTGAGTCAACCATTGGCGAATGCTAAACTCTCCAGCAGGCATACTTAGGTGTTCTGCCAGTTTGTCGGATAGTACAAACCGTGCTGATGACAAGGCACGAGACGCTTCACTGGATCCTGCAAACAATGACTCGGCCAGGGTGCCTTGTAAAAATTGCCTTAACTTTTCCGGTTCTTCAATCGTTGTCCAGTGAAACAGGGCGTGCACGGATGGATTGCCAATCAAAGCCAGTTTTCTGGCCGTTTCACGCAACAGCAAGCGGCCATAACTTGCCCATTCTTCGGCGTCATCTGTTTTCCCCCGGGGGACAATCGACAGGGCATAACGGTGATAATCATAC
>CAZDYY010000208.1:0-4213 GCA_964509745.1 uncultured Legionella sp.
TTCAAAAGAATTCCATAACAGTGTATCCATGGACCAGTTCAAGGCCTTTGTTAACCAGTATCCGGCTTTGAAAACCAATGAAAGCTCAACGTTTAACAGCAGGGATGTGAAATATGACAATGGCATATCCAGCAGCGTCATTGAAGGCACCCTGTATTCAAAAGACGGTACCAGTGTTTCGGTCACCTATACCCTCATCAAGGAAAATGGTGTATGGAAAATTCTGAATATCCGGCTGCACAATGTTAATAAGGAAAATAAACCTGGTCCTGAAAAGTCATCAACAGGAACATAAATCATCAATTGATTGGTCAGCTTTCATTGGCAGCTTGAATACCCGGTTGGGTCTGGTTGTTGACAGAAAGTGGAACTCCATACATGGGCCCCGCGGTCTTCGCCGCGGGGATTCGGCAGTGGGGATTTTTCATAAAGTCGAGATAACTATAAAAGCACTGAATTGCAACTTTATGGCTACACCAACTCAAACGATCCTATCACATTGTCCTCAACTTGTTTCTGCAATATCTCAAGCTTTGAAATTATTTTCGCTTTAATTATCTGCATATTTTCATCTGAAATATCAGCCAGTGGCACAATTTTTTTGATGGTGGTTTCCAGTGTATTAAATGTTGCAGCGCCACCATCAAGATTGGCAGCAATGGATTCGAGCAGCGGATCGGTGACAAAACCGGGGATGGTGTTCTTTTGCAGAAGATAATCCAGTATCTCCAGCTTGCGCGCATCTTCAAGCTGATTAAATCCATCATAAAACGTACCGCTTTCGGACAATTCCAAATCGATATAACTATAAATGCTGGCCAAATCCCTTGCATTTAATTCATGTCGGGCCGGGAAAAAAGTTGGCTCGAACGATTGATGGACTTGAATGAATTCCGCTGTAAAGTTTAACTGTAGTTCAAGTGGCACTCGTTGATCAAATTTCAACTGAACATCGGAATTCAAGGCCCGGGCAATTCGCAAGGAATTCTTCGGGTTCATCCAGATACTGATGCGTATCACCGTCTCTGGCCGCAAGGCACGACAAGCAGACAGGATCTTGTCTTCAGGAACATCATTATTGATGAGAAGGATAACCCCGGGTTTGATGGCTGAAGCAATTGCCGTGATCATGCCATGAGAATGCAGTTTTGAAATGATTACATACACTCCGGAGGGTACGATTTTTGCAACTTCAGTTGCCCTTTCCGGCTTGATTCCAGCTAATAACAACAGAATCAAACCAGCTGACATGGCTTTAATTACGGATACCGGCATTTCTTCTGCATAGCAAAATCCGGTGTATTTCTTCTGCTGGCGAACTGCGGAGAGCAATACTTTTTCAGGCGTAGCCGGACCAAAACCAATAAATTGGGTTTCCTTTAGATGTTTGGCCACCATTTCTGCCCTATCTACGGAAATATCAGAGCCAATGGAAATCATTTGATCTGTTGGGATCGCCTGAAGGGAAAGGGGGATTTCCTCTTTCAAAATCCGTGAATCGATATGTGTAAAACACGTGTCTGGTAATTCTTTCAGGACAGCCAGTCTCGTCTTCAGGGGCATCTCGTTTTTCAGCGCAAGTATTGTTCCAGTCTTCAGGTGCCTTGTGATCGGAAGGGCTTCTGCTGGCAACATGGAAGGATGAAGTAAAAGTATGGTTAAAGGCGGTAATGATTCAATAACAGCCAGGGATAACTCGGGATTTGTGTTGAAGAGTATCATCACGCGACAATGGGCAGGCAGTGCACGAAAAAACGCCCTGGCCGCCGCCACAGGTGTTTCGCGGTGCAGGATAATCAACTCGGGTTTGACTGTGAGCAGTTCGGCAATCGATGGATTGATTTGACAATAAAAACCTGGCATGTAAACCTCAAAAAAAATGCTCTATTGTATGACCAGATGATGTTAAAGTAAACAATAGAGCATGCGCCGGATACAATCGCTACGAATTGACGTCACAGCATTTTACACCCATTTTTTTTAAAATCATTTCCAGTGGGCAGAATTTTGTAATCCCGCTTTGAAACAGGTTTGCGCCCACGAAAACAGTTACCCAGAGAAAATACGCGCTGACATAAACCGGGCTTGCACTCACACCCAAAGCCAGGGATAGCAGTACCATCAAACCGGCAAAGATTCGGACAATGCGTTCTGTGTTCATCATGATCTCCCGTTGGTTAATCTTGTTTTATTTATCAGCCGTGACGCCATTTCCACCATCCTGAATACATTAAAGGGATCAGGAATAATGTAAGTATAGTCGATGCAAAAGCACCAAACATCAGGGAAATGGCCAGCCCTCCAAACACGGGGTCAGACAACATCACAGATGACCCGAGAATAATGGCAAAGGCCGTTAATAAAATCGGTAAAATTCGTGTAACACCCGACTCCATGACCGCGGCATCGACTGAATAGCCTGCATGTTGCTTTTCTATTATAAAATCAATCAGCAATAGTGAATTGCGCACCACGATCCCTGCAAGGGCAATTACTCCAATCATCGAGGTAGCTGTAAATGGCTGGCCCATGATCCAGTGCCCTGGAAATACACCAATAATGGTGAGTGGAATAGAGCCCATGATAATCAGGGGAATAAAGAACGAACGATAATAACCCGTTAGCAAGATATAAATCAGCAGGATCGCAACAATAAATGCCGAACCCAGATCACGAAACACGTCGAGGGTTAACCGCATTTCTCCCAGCCAGAACAATTGATTTTCAGTAATATCCTGCGGCTGGTCTTCATGAAACCCCAGATTGCCGACCGACAAGTGGCTGTCAATTGGCAACGTGGCATGTTTCAGCATTGCAGTGGCTGTGGTGACAGCATATGCCGGGCTCGAATGCAGCATTTCCCCCGTTACATATACAACTGGATGTTGATCCCGCGTCAGAATGGGTTTGTTCTGCGGCGATGATTTGAATTCAACGACCTTTGCCAGGGGAACCATCTGGCTTTGCTGATTCATTAAATAGAGTTTTTCCAGCGAGGTCACTGACTTGCGGGTTATCTTTGGCAATCGCAGGATGATATTTTCAGGTTCACGAACCCCCGGGCGATGCAGATTCCCGACTTTGATTCCCTGAAAATAACTGTGAATTTCATCGGCCAGCACACCCGGCATTAAACCGGCCATCACCGCAGCATTGCGATCAATCTGCAGGGTGTACTCCATCAAGTCCTGCGTGACGGAGTTATCAATGTTGATCATGCCATAGATATCCGGATAGATTGTATTGCTGATAAACTGCGCCAATTCTCTTAGCGTTTGATAATCGGGACCGTACAATCCCGCCTCCATCTGTGAGCGCACCGGGGGTCCTGGCGGACTTTCAAACAGTTTAATCCGCGCTTTGGGAAACGATTTGCGTACAGGAGACAAAGCATCGTATATCGACTGGGAAATCTGGTGTGAACCGATGCGTCTGTCGTGCTTGTTAATCAAATTCACCCGGATTTGTGCGAATTGACTGCCATGCTGCATGGCATCTCCTCTGACCATGGCGGCAAAATCCTCCGGTGCGGCCTGTCCAGCAAACAGTTGATAATGGGTCACATACTGATTGTTTGCCAACACATCCGAGATAGCCTGAGCGATTTCCCGGGTGATGTTTAATGAAGCACCAGCACCGGCATTGATTTCAATTAAAAACGTATTGACGTTATCATCCGGAAGCATTTTCAGTTCAACGCCACCCATGCTGAGCGGGCCATTGGCACCGGAAGGTCTGATAAATTGCCAGAGCGGCTGCAACATAACCAGCAGCAATGACAACATGACCGCAGTAAAAAATACATACCGTAACCAGCGCAACTGCATCAATGCACTGAACAACTTGATGTAATACCGATGCAACAAACTGGTATGGTTGCTTTCAGGCCTGGATAACCCCATCCGTTGCAAGCGGCGTGCCTCGGGTTTCAGCCACCGATAGGCCAGCCAGGGAACGACCGTACAGGCAATAATCAGTGAAGTCAGCATGGCCAGCGGGGCATTAAACGGAATCGGTGCCATAAAGGGACCCATCATACCGGACACATATGCCATGGGAATCAGGGCAAGCATCACTGTGAACGTCGCAATAATCGTTGGGTTGCCAATTTCGCTGGTTGCAAAAACAATCAACCGGCTGAAATTATGCTGCACACGCAACAACATGTGCCGATGGATATTTTCAATGACCACAATGCTGTCATCCACCAGTA
>CAZDYY010000209.1:0-519 GCA_964509745.1 uncultured Legionella sp.
ATGAAAACAGGCGTTTATATTCCTGGCTCAGGTGGTTTTAAAGGCGCGATCAAAAAAGAGGATTTGGTGGTGATCGGCACCGATGCGAACACCATGAAGAGGGATCATGCGGTGGTGATTAGTCCCATGCAGGAATATATCCTGCCGGAAGATGATTTTACCAATGTGAAAAATCAAATGGCATCCATGCTGGATATTGCCGCACCAAAGCTGGCAGACGAGATCCGGGAGATGCAAAATACCCCGGAAAATAAAACCTGTCTGGTGGATATTTATCATGTTTTCTTAAGTAAAGATGGCCTGCTGCTCAAGGAAATGCAGCTGTTTGTCACCAAACTTGCCAGAATCAGAAGTGCTCTCGATACCCTGGATGGGGCGGCATTGAAGAAAATAGAGCAACAATTGTTTCCAGAGGATCACAAGGGAGCGGCGTGGTTTCCGGACATTTCACTGGCAAATTTTATCGAATCAGCCCGATTGAGGCCAGTGCAATTGATGCAGACGAAAGCAGCGCAAACG
>CAZDYY010000209.1:529-4180 GCA_964509745.1 uncultured Legionella sp.
GAGTCTGTGGCAACAAATTTGATTACTGATCTGAAAAAATCAGCAGACGAGGCGCAAAGAACCGACACGGTTGAGGAGTTTGTCCATAAAGCCTTGCAACGGATTCAGGCAGCCCGGGACAGTCTGCCTGAAATCAACCAGCGACAAAGTCATGTGGTGATGTTTTTCAAGAACGTGAGCAAGGCACTGGAGCAGTTTAAAAAGTGGTTAAACGTCATCAATTTTCATGCTGATCTGGATAGAGCTGGAAAGCAGCTGGATTCCAGGGAAACATTTAAACAAATGAAGGCAGCGAGGACGACTGCAGCGGATGAGTCATCAAAAATCAGTGAAGATCATTTCAATCAATCCAAAAAAAGCTGACCCGTCGGGGTCGTCTCCTCTCGATGTCAACATTGTTCTGCTAGCTCATCAGGCAGGTTAAATTTGTATTTAAAAACTATCTTTTTTCCAATTACTCGCATACCTGGGTTATTTTTGGTCTACACTTTATTTGAGAGGATTGATATTAACTAACTCGAGATAACCATGGCGATTGAAAATTCCTCAAACGATTCAGGATCAAAAATTAAAACTTCAGCTCAGGCCGGTGAGAGCGAACCAACTGTTTTGGCTGCAGATCAAAAAGCAGAAAACAAGCGGGTAATGGATGTCAATACGAAAGAAGAAGCACTCAGTTTTTTCGGTCTTGAATCCAATGCAACACAGGATGAAATTAACGAAAAATTTACCGAATTACGACGTAATAGTGATCCGGGTGATACCACATGGGAAAATAATAAGCCTGACGCGGATTTGTTTAATAAACTTCAAGAAATTTACGATCAGTTTCTGGTGCTTGAGAACTATGATTACTTAAATAAAGATGGAAAAAAAAATAACGTTGTATTCGATGCGAATGATGCATCGGAAGTGCAGTTGAACAGGCCGGAAACTGGAGAAGATAACTCGGTAGTGGAGAAAGATATCACTGAACATGGTGTCGAAAATAGAACAGAAAAGACTGATTCCGATGTGGCACCCAAACGAACCCAGCCGGATACAGGGCTTGAAGCTGGTGAGGTAAAGAAGCGAGCTTCTGCATTAGAGAGTTCATTATTTGGTGTGAAACCTGCAACACCAACTGCTGATCAATCACCAGTAATGGAGCAATCCAGGATATCCCTGTCAATAGTCGGAATTAGTAAACTACCAAACGGCTCTTTCACGCTGGCGAGTATTCAGAAAGACGAAGAAGGAAATGACTTTGAAGTGTACACCAACGTATCTCTTGAAACAGTAAAAAATATATATGCAGAGGCAATAGCTCAGCTTAATCAAGAAAAGAGCAATGGCAAAGATGCAGTATTTGATGAAAGCAGTGCAAAAGTGATGGAATCTTTGGAAGCAATTCCAGGGGTGAAGGCGGCAAATACTCCACCAAGTCCCAAAGAGCCTGTTCATGCGGAAATAGATACCGTCTCCCTCAGTGACGAAGAGTTTAACGCAGTGCAAGATGAGTTTATTGATGCCCCGACATCCACCCCGTTGTCTCCGGCTAAACCACCTGCTGCACCATCAGAGATAGCGGAAGATCGTATAGGACCTGAAGAATTTGCGAGACGCAAGGCTGTTTTTGAACCCAAAAAACCAAAAATAGATCAATCCTCAGACCGAGAAGCTGCATTACTATCTGAAATTGAACCAGTCAGTTCTCCGGCGGAACCTGATGCCGAAAAACCTGTTAAAGTGGCTCAACGTGTGGCAGATATAGAAGCAAAATTGGCACAACAGAACCCTCAGCCAATGGCTAAAAAAACGAAAGAAAAGGTTGTTACGCCAAAAGACGCAGATCAATTTGCAGACCGTGAAGCTGAATTACGGGCTGAAATTGAACAACTCAAATTCGCGAATAAAGATTTGAAATCCGGGAATGAGTCCCTCAAAAAGCAGAATGACGCTTTGGGAATACAACTTGAATCACAACAAGCGGAATTTAACTTAAAACAAGATGAATTTTCACGACAATTGGCAGCGATGCAGGAGCAAATCAAGGGGTTGAATAAGACTCCAGAACCTGCTCCACCGGATCCAGGGGATGCTACACCAAGTGCATTTGATACGGCAAAAAAAACACTGGAGAGCACTCTTAAGCTCCGTGAAGCTCCTGAACCGGTACAAATCACAGTACCAGAGCCAGATAAAGATGAGATAAAGGACGATAAAGCCGCCCCGGACCAGAAAAAACCTCGGGAGTTCAAGGAGCGGGTGAGTGCATTGAAACCTGAAGATAGTGATAAAAACAGCTTCGTAGATATTTTGAATGAAGTGGGCGGAAGTGGTATGAAGACTGCTTTTAAAAATCGCGCGATTGATGCTTATAACAAAGAAGCAGCAGAATTCAATGAAGGGTTAACGGTGATCAGGAATCCTGCACCTGCAACAGCGCCAGCAAAGGAAATGCCTATGGCCAGTGCACCGAGCACACAAACAATGAACGATTCAGTAACTGCTTGCAAGACTGTGTACCAGAGTATGAAAGAGCGTATACAGGCTGTTATGGGAAAGACAAAAAAAATCATTCAGGAAGAAAGTCCGCAAAACAATTGATTGTACACCCGAGTGTGTCATGACCCGGACGGGTGTACAATGTAACCCTGTTTATGCCTCGCAAGTAGCCTGCACCGGATCATCCCCCAGATTTTCCAGCGTAACCTGAGTACCCGGCTCTGCACTGACCGAGATTGAATCATCGTTGTGCACCATCACCGAACGGGCCTGACCTGATTTCAGATTTTTCCCGTTTACCGAACCACAGTTTTCCGACACACTCACACGAATTTTGTGTTGGCTTTTGGTCTGGATTTTGCATGTGGCACTTAATGTTCTGCCAAAATGATTGGTGACGCTTTTGGTACCATTGGCAGCCAGTTGCAAACTGATGGAATGGGCATACACCTTGGGGGTGGCCAGGATCATGATGGTTAATGCGGTCAGACTTAAATATTTATACATGATTATTTCCTTATGCTGGTTATGTAAAATACAACAAGGTGTAATTTTATACAAAAAAGCTTAAGGGAATATTAAGTGACGGGATGAAATGGTTATATCATCCCGGACAATGCATGCAACAACTTGTACGACAGGATCGTCAACAATGACGCAGCAGGCAAGGTTAAAATCCATGATGTGAAAATATTTCGAATCACAATCAGGTTCAACGCACCAATACCACGCGCCAGACCAACACCAAGCACAGCTCCCACCAGTGTTTGCGTGGCTGACACCGGAATGCCGAGACTGGTTGCAACCACAACAGTGGTTGCCGCAGCAAGCGTTGCGGCGAATGCACGGCTCGGTGTGAGAGCGGTGATTGAACTGCCTACGGTTTCAATGACTTTTCTGCCATACATCAATAACCCGCTGACTACGCCAACACAGCCAAATAAAATAATCCATGCAGGATAACTGGTCACATCCATCGGTTGATTGGCGTGAAAAACCAGACTGTGTACAATGGTCAGCGGTCCCACGGCCAGGGCAACATCATTTGACCCATGCGCAAACACCATCGCACATGCCGTCATGGCCATAAGTACGGCAAAATATTTTTCCACCTGGCGAAAGCGATCACGCCGCCTGATGTTGGGTGGTTCAGGAATATGTTTA
>CAZDYY010000210.1:0-4118 GCA_964509745.1 uncultured Legionella sp.
TGTCCAGTTTGCCAGAGCGTGACAGTTCATTCACATACCGGCTGTGCAAATCGGTCGCGCGCTGAATTTGCATTGCAGACAAGCTGATGGAGCTGGTTTGCACATCATTGTCACGCAGGACAAGTTGTGCTACTTCATCTGTCATTTTGCTCAACAAGGCAACGCGCTGTTCCGTAGACAACTCGCCTGCAGCAACGATTCCATTGAGCAGAATTTTGATATTTACTTCTTTATCCGAGCAGCTAACCCCGGCAGAATTATCAATAAAATCAGTGTAAATATGACCGCCATGCAGGGCATACTCAACACGTGCCAGTTGAGTCAGGCCAAGGTTTCCGCCCTCACCCACGATCTTGCAACGCAACTGTTTTCCGTTTATGCGAATCGCATCGTTGGTGCGATCGCCAACATCAAGATCTGTCTCGGTTTGCGCTTTGACAAACGTGCCAATGCCCGCACTCCACAACAAGTCCACTTTCGCCTGCAACAATATTCTAATCAGCTCATTCGGTTCAACCACATCCTGCTTGATCCCGAATGCGGCTTTCATTTCCTTGTTGATAGCAATGGATTTTACATTACGGTTAAACACCCCGCCGCCTTTTGAAATCAACGTCTTGTCATAATCAGCCCAGGTCGACCGAGGTAAATTAAACAAACGTTCACGTTCAGCAAAGGAAACTTCCGGATCCGGATCCGGATCAATAAAAATATGCATATGGTTAAATGCGGCAAGCAGTTTGATATGTCTGGATAACAACATACCATTACCAAACACGTCGCCTGCCATGTCACCAATACCAACAACCGTAAAGTCACTGGTGTTGATATCCACACCCAGATGATAAAAATGACGTTTTACAGACTCCCAGGCACCCCTTGCGGTAATGCCCATTTTCTTGTGGTCATAGCCCACCGAGCCACCTGATGCAAATGCATCACCCAGCCAGAAGCCATATTCCAGTGAAATCGCATTGGCGATATCTGAAAACGTCGCTGTACCTTTGTCTGCAGCAACAACCAGATACGGATCATCTTCATCATAACAAATCACCGAAGCAGGCTTGCTGACACTCCCTTCAATATAGTTATCGGTAATATCCAGTAATCCCCGGATAAACAGTCGATAACAATTAATACCTTCTGCCTGCACTTCCTCGCGCGTTGCATTCACGGGCATTAGTTTGGGAACAAAGCCGCCTTTCGCACCACTGGGGACAATCACAGCATTTTTAACTTGCTGCGCTTTCATCAAACCCAAGACTTCCGTACGAAAACCCTCACGGCGGTCAGACCAGCGTAACCCGCCACGGGCAACTTTCCCGCAACGCAAATGCACGCCTTCAACCCTTGGCGAATAGACAAATATTTCAACCATGGGATGCGGTCTGGGAACACCAGGAATGTCTTTGCTGTTTAATTTTAAAGAGATATAGCTTTTATAGCTTCCATCTTCATTTAACTGATAATAATTGGTACGCAATGTTTCCTTGATACCTGACACAAACTGGCGAATAATTTTGTCTTCATCAAGATTGTCCACCTTGTCCAAATCAGCCAGAATCTCGTTTGTCAGTGCCTCGAAATCATCATTGCAATGTCTGGATTTTTCTTCTGGATTAAAACGCAGCTCAAACAAACGCACCAGTTTGCTGGCAATCCCGGCATTATTATTAAACGCGGCTTCGATATAGTCCTGACTAAATGTAAACCCGATTTGTTTGAAGTATTTTGCATAGGCGCGCAAAATGGATACTTGTCGCCAATCCAGACCAGCAGCCAGCACCAGCTGGTTAAATCCATCGTTTTCAGCCTCACCAAACCATACACGGTTAAATGCATTTTCAAACAATACCTTGATCGCTTCAATTTTTAACTGGCTACCCCGGGTATAACGCAGGGTAAAATCATTAATCCAGGTCAGTTTGCCATCAGCAAATTTCAGCTGGTAAGGACGCTCGCTAATAGCACGCAAGCCAAGGTTTTCTATAATTGGCAAAACATCAGACAAAGGAATGGTAATATCATGCTGATACACCTTTAATCTGAAATCATCCGTAAACTCGTCTTTGGGTCGATAAAAATTAAGACCAAGCGGATTCTTGTCAGACAATTCCTGCACATGCTTGATATCAAACACAGCCGTTTCCGGTGAAAATCCTGCCTTATACACGGCCGGGAATGCATTTTTATAATGTTCAAACAGACGACTGGCTTTTTCCTCACCATATTCATCAAACAACAAAGTCTGTAAATCATCAATCCATGAGCGACCAACCTCGATTAATTTTTGCTCTATTGCCTTGAAATCAAAGTCAGTTGAGCCTTTTGGATCAATGCGAACAATAAAATTAACACGCGCCAGAACAGATTCTGAAAACCAGGTAGAAAAGGTCAGCTCCTGAGCATTAAAGCTCTCGGACAAGATATCTGCCATTTCCCGACGCAGATCACTGGTATAACGATCCCTTGGGACATAAACCAGGCAGGAAACAAAGCGATGGTAAACATCCATGCGGGCAAACATCCGGATACGATGACGCTCTTGCATGTAAAAAATACCCATTGACATTTCCAGCAACTCATCTTCTGAAGCCTGGATCAAATCATCGCGGGGTAATGTTTCAAGTATATTCAGTAACACCTTTCCGGCGTGACTATGCGGGTTCATCTGGGAATTATGCATCACCAGCGCCACTTTATGGCGCAAAAAGGGAATATGTCTTGGGTTGGTATTATAGGCAGCGGAAGTATACAGTCCGAGAATACGACGCTCCCCAACCACTTCACCCTGTTTGTTAAAACGCTTGACTCCAATATAGTCAGCATATGCATCACGGTGTATGCTGGCCGGGGTATTGGTTTTTGAGATAATCAGAATATGCGATGACAGGGTTAATTCACGTGCTTCAGGCGCCATGGTGGACACTTTGAATGCATGGGATTTACTCAACGATTCGCGTAACACACCAAGACCGGTATTTGGCACGACTCGTAATATTTTTTCCTTGCCTTCCTGCACCAGTTCATAATCCCGCACACCCAGAAACGTAAAATGGTGATCTTCGATCCAGTCCAGAAACGCCTTGCTTTCCTTGATTTCTTCCTGATCAAGGGTTTCTGGCAAATCAGACAGTTCACGACTGATGGTTCTGACCCGCTCACGCATCAAATTCCAGTCCTCTACCACGGCTGTGTTGTCTTCCAGTACTCGAGCAATATTACGCTGCAACTCCTCCAGTACGACCGGGTCGGTTTGTCTGTCTATTTCAAGAAAAATAGGTGCCTCGGTAATTGCATCAGCTGACACAGCACCCTGGCGTGGCAAAACAGCAGTCACTTCATTGGAAGCATCACGGGTCAAACGGATACCACCCATGTGGATAATCAGATGAAGTGCCAGCCCCATCCGGTTGACTACCATTCGTAAGGAATCCACCAGAAACGGCATGTCGTCACAAATGACTTCGATAATGGTATGGGTTGTTCTCCAGCCATCCCTGTCATATTCAGGATTGTAGATATGAACCTTTCTTTCACCTTTGGAGCGTTTTTGAATCAAAGACCAAAAATTAATGGCAGCCCCGTACAAATCATCAACAGGCCAAACACGCAGATCATCCAGTGCCACTGTAGTAAAAAATTGACGCGCAAACTCAGCGCACAATGCAACCTGTGGACCTTTCATATCCTTGCGTATTTTATTGACAAGGGCGTCAATGATTAAATCTTTACCTTCTTCAAATTTGTGAGACATTCAGTCACTCCACCAGATCATGGTTTTTATACAGATAAATGTTGCGAATTATATACCGATTAATTCTTGCCTGCACAGTAAGAACGATAAAATTATTTAACACGCCACACTTAAATATATCAATATTGAATCATCTGGGGACAATTAACAACAGAATGAACTCCATAAGACTGAAATGATTTACTTTTGAACTGAAAGTGTGTATTATATGACCAACCTTGTTTATACACCGTTCAATTGGAGTGCTGAGAATATGAAACGTAAATTTGAAATGACTGACCTTGCAACCAGGACTGACTTCTTCTTTATGAAAGAATGTCACGTGGGAAGTCAGGCTCATCAGAATCTGAAACAATATTTT
>CAZDYY010000211.1:0-4117 GCA_964509745.1 uncultured Legionella sp.
CATCTTCAACCAAATCGACACGGGCACTTTTACCCAGCAGTGACTTGAGTAACTGACGATTGACCGGGTTGTCGTCTGCAATCAGGATGTGAGCCTGCATTTTGTGGAGTTGTTCTCGCAGCTGATCCAGCGCCAGAAGACTGGATTTGATGGCAGGCGCCTGATTGAGAACGGCTTCAATGCCGTCATGCAACTTCTGGATACTGGGTGGTTTGAACAATAATGCCTGTGCGCCCAGCTCCTGATAATTCTGGATATACCATTTCGAGAGCAGCAGACAGGGGATGGATTGTTTTTGTAATACCTGAGCGACTTGTTGCTCACATCCCTGATTGACGTTGATAAAGGCCATGCGACAATCCGGGTTGGCTTTGAACGCATCCTCAAGCTGGTTGAAGCTGTGTACGCGAACACAGTTCACTCCCCAGTGCCCAAGGCCATTACACAAGGCTTCCAGATGCAAGGGGTTATCATCAAAGCACAATACATTCAGCCGGGCAAAACGATGTGTCTGGTGTTTTTCCACTTCATATGCAGCCAGTTTTTCAAGGGTGACATAGACGGAAAATGTTGCTCCCTTGTGCAGCTCACTGGAGATGGTAATGCGCCCCTGCATTTGTTCTGCGAGTTTTTTACAAATCACAAGACCAAGGCCTGATCCGCCGTAGCGTCGGGTGATGGTGGTGTTGGCCTGGTTAAATGCATTGAACAGGGTGGTTTGCTCTTCACTGGAAATGCCAATGCCGGTGTCAATAATCGAAAAGCAGAGGGTATAGTTTTTATCTGTTTCCTGATCGATCTGCGTTCGAATCAGCACGTAGCCATAGTCGGTAAATTTAACAGCATTACTGACCAGGGCGCTGAGGATTTGCTTCAGTCGCAAAGGATCGCCAAGAACGGTCTCCGGAACGTTTATGTCCGTTATCGGGATTAAATCAATGCCTTTTTTATGTGCGTTGGGCGCGATGAGCGCCAGCACTTCATCAATGCAGGTGCGAATATTCAGCGGGATACAATCCAGATCCAGCTTGCCTGAGTCAATTTTGGAATAATCAAGAATATCGTTGATGATGGACAACAAATCCTGTGCCGAGTCCTTGATGGTTTTGGCATAATCCAGTTGCAGCGGATCCAGCCGGGTTTCAAGCAAAACGTTACTGAAACCAATGATGCCATTCATCGGGGTGCGAATTTCATGGCTCATATTGGCGATAAATTCGGTTTTTTTCCGGCTTTTCTCGTCAGCTTTCTTTTTATCCAGCGTCAACTCAATGTTTTTCTCCTCCAGCAATTCAAGACTTTGCTGGATATCGGCCGTTGCGATTTCAACCGATTGATTCAGTTCATGGATGGCGTGCAGGTATTGTTTTTGCAAGTGTGCACATCCTTGCTCAATAATGCCCATTTCACCCCTGCTTGAGACCTTTATTTCTGTTTCAAATTCATTGTTCAGCACTTGCTTCATGCTGCGTCGCAGGCGGGTGATGGGCCGGTGAATGCGCCGGGACAACAGATAATGGATCGCAAGCCCCATCAGTAATCCTGCGAGGGTAATGAATATGGTGATGATATACATTTGATAACGTTTGATGAGGATAAACCGGGTATCCATATCCATCGATATCCAGCCCAGTTTTTCACCTACACCAAATACCACCGGACCCAGAGTTGAATAGGGATTGAGTTCCGGTGCCATGACCGGTGCCACAAAATTAAGGGCATGGTGTGGCAGGGGCAATTTAATGATCTCATCCCCGGTACCGCCTGGCGGGGGAAACGAATGCAGCAACCGCTTTTCACCACGGTAAGCCAGTAACTGGCCTCGGGCATTATAAAACGCCAGTGATTTGATTTCCTTGTTGATGCGGGAGGAATCAATCAAACGCTGCAAGACCAGATTGTCATCATGCAACATGGCGCGCTGTGTGGTGGGGATCATTGAATAAACCAGCGCACGGCCAAGGCGCGTGGCGTTCTGGTTCAGCGCTTTGTCATATTGAATGTTATAAAACAGGGCAAACAACAGGGCGATGAGAAAAACCGGGATGAGGGTGATGATTCTGAGTTGATATTTAATACCGAGATTTCTCACATGGGCTCACTTGAACGGAATGCGCGGGTTTACCAGCGAAAGGGGTTATTGTAGCCCAATTATTTCACAGGTTACAACGCTTTTAGCACGATTCAAATTCGACAATTATAAAAACGGAATCTACAATTAAAGTACATTGCAATCATGTGCTTTAGCAAAAGGATTGAATATGAACACCAAAAGATTTGAGCAGTTGTACAAACAATTTTTCAATGGCAATAAGGATTTGTCTCCAGAAGATGAAAAATTAATGGAGACGGTTCAGTATATTGATCAGTATGCGCAAGTCATTTTTGATAACAAGGATGCAAACATAACAAAGCTGCAAAAGGAAATGAAAAAAGGTGGTTATGCCGAGCATATCGCCCTGATACAAGGTGCAATGCTGTATGGTTTTTTATTTACGATGAACGACATATCCAATCCGGCGCTGGGGGATAAGGAGTTGCCTCCAATATCCGAACTGGCAACTAATTTTAATTCATTGTTCCTGCAACCTGATCAACTTCCGAAACAGTCGATTGATGGACTGTTTGCAAATGTCGGTCAGTGGGTTGGGCTGGATGTTAATTTATATGGTGATCGAGAGCAGGCCACCGCATATTGTCGTTCACTATATGCTACATTGATGGTGATTCGCACAGCAATTAATTTGAATTACTATACTTTAACTCCTCTTGCATTCACGGCTGGTATGGATTCTCCAGGTAATATGATAAAAAAAGCTGATGCTCTGTTAACAGCACTTGAAATAAAGTTCCAGTTGCTCAAGGCGCCCGCAGAAACAGACGATCTCAAGTCAGCGTCCGGAACCGAGTCGGTCACGACAATTCCAGATGATGGGTCGGATATCGGGACTGAATCAGCGCCTTCTGTCGTTATCTCAATTCAGCAGCACTTGAATGAGGGTTTTATGCAGTTGCTGGATCAGGGAAATCAGGATCAAACCCTGCAGGAATTGCAAGAGGAACTGTTGCTTGTGGAAACAGGTATTGCCGGGCTGATAAAGAAAAGACAGGAGATGGATGGCCTGGATTCAATTGTAGGCAGCGCAAAAGAGGCATTGAGCAAGAAAATTCCCGAGGTTCCTGATTCGCAGCCAAAAGCTTCCAGACGGTTTAGTATACAAGGTTTATTGAATAACTTGCAGACTGTCAACCCCAAAAGGGCACAGGACATTCCTCAAATCCAGCAAAGTCTGGATAGTGCGCTTGTGAAAAAAGCGGGAGCTGAAGAGGAATTTAAAAAATTGATTCAAGACTTTTCTCATAACAATCAAAACTTGAAGCAATGTTTGCTGAAGGCTTCAGGCAATGAACTTGAGAAAATATTAATGATCAATCAACAGGCGAAAAACACTGTTATGGCATTTCAGGAGTTAACGAAATCGGTACCTGAACTGAAAAAAACAGCTGAAACCGGGCTGAAGATGAAGTCCGATGATCTCAAATATGTTGGTCAATTAGTGAAGTTGCATGATACATGGACGAGCAGACTGTCCCGGCTGTTTGAAAAACTCTGTTCTCTTTTTACCTCAAAAAACACCGAAAAACTCACGACTTCCCAGATGATAAAAGCAGCCCGGGAGATGGAGGTCAAACTGAAGAAAGAACAGCACACATTGCAAGCCGAACTGGACAAATTGACACCTGAATCCCGGTTCAACCAGCTGAAAAAAGATTTACAGGAGTTGAATCGCGAACAGGATACCGGTGTTGAATCAGGACATAAAAAAGGGAAAGGGATGTAAACCGTAAAGCCCCTGGCATAACTTAATCGAATGACCACAGGGCAGCTATTCTGCCTCATCCCTGATTGTGCTATGCTTCTCCGATTATTTTCCGGTTTAATATGGAGTCCTTCGATGTTGGTCAGAACCCGCTTTGCCCCAAGTCCCACTGGTTTATTACATGTGGGGAGTGCGCGTACCGCGTTGTTTTCCTGGCTATATGCCAGACGTCATCAAGGCCAGTTTGTCTTGCGTATTGAAGATACGGATCAGGAGCGTTCAACCGCTGAATCCGT
>CAZDYY010000212.1:0-4102 GCA_964509745.1 uncultured Legionella sp.
CTTACGCCAATCCTGCCCAGCGCCTGCTGATGGCTATTGGTGAGTCTGAAATGGTGGATACCCGCCACGATCCGGTTCTGTCGCGAATTTTTTCCAATAAAGTAATTCCGCGTTATCAGGTATTTAATGAATTTTATGGTATGGAAGAGCCGATCGAGGAGCTGGTCGGGTTTTTGAAACATGCCGCACAAAGTCTGGAGGAAACCAAGCAAGTCCTGTATTTGCTGGGCCCTGTCGGGGGCGGCAAATCATCTCTTGCCGAAAAATTGAAAGACCTGATGCAAAAAGTTCCTATCTATGCCATCAAGGGATCGCCGGTGCATGATTCGCCTTTGTCCTTGTTTGATCAGGAAGAAGATGGCCCTTTGTTGCTGGAGCGCTATGGCATTCCGGCACGTTGCCTGCGGTATGTTCTGTCGCCATGGGCGGTGAAACGATTGCACGAGTATAACGGGGATATCAACCAGTTTCGTGTGGTCAAGGTTAAACCATCCCGCATGAAACAAATCGCCATTGCCAAGACAGAACCTGGCGATGACAATAACCAGGATATTTCATCTCTGGTTGGCAAGGTCGATATTCGCAAGCTGGAAGAGTTTTCCCAGGATGACCCGGACGCTTACAGTTATTCCGGTGGATTATGTCGTGCGAACCGCGGGCTGCTGGAATTTGTCGAAATGTTCAAGGCGCCGATTAAAGTCTTGCATCCTCTGTTAACAGCGACCCAGGAAGGCAATTATAATGCGACTGAAGGGCTGTCCTCGCTGCCGTTTGAAGGGATTATTCTGGCGCATTCCAATGAGTCAGAGTGGCAGGCATTTCGTAACAACAAAAATAACGAAGCCTTTATTGACCGAATCAACATTGTCAAGGTGCCTTATTGCCTGAGGGTTTCTGAAGAATTGAAAATTTATCGAAAACTGATTGAAAACAGCTCGCTGACCAAAGCCCCCTGTGCGCCGGGTACACTGGATATGCTGGCCCAGTTCTCTGTATTAACCCGGTTGAAAGAGCCGCAAAACTCAAGTATTTATTCGAAATTGCGGGTATACAACGGTGAAAGTTTGAAAGACACGGATCCGAAGGCTAAAAGCTATCAGGAATACCGCGATTTCGCCGGGGTTGATGAGGGCATGAGCGGAATTTCCACCCGTTTTGCATTCAAGATTCTTTCGAAAGTATTCAATTTTGATCATACAGAAATTGCGGCAAATCCAGTGCATTTGCTTTATGTTCTGGAACGACAGATTGAACAGGAGCATTTGCCCCAGGAAACCCGCGAGAAATACCTGTCCTTTATCAAAGAGTTTCTGTCGCCGAAATATGTGGAATTTATTGGCAAGGAAATTCAAACGGCTTATCTGGAGTCCTACTCCGAGTATGGACAAAATATTTTTGACAGATACATTACCTATGCTGACTTCTGGATTCAGGATCAGGATTATCGTGATCCGGATACGGGGGAAATTTTTGACCGGGCATCCCTGAATGCTGATTTGGAAAAAATTGAAAAACCGGCCGGTATTTCCAATCCCAAGGATTTCCGCAATGAGGTGGTGAATTTCGTTTTGCGCGCGCGCGCCAATAATCATGGTAATAATCCGAAATGGAACAGTTATGAAAAACTGAAATCGGTGATTGAGAAGAAAATGTTCAGCAATACGGAAGACTTGCTACCGGTGATTTCCTTTAATGCCAAGGCGTCAGAAGATGACAAGAAGAAGCATGCGGAATTTATCGCACGCATGGTGGATAAAGGCTATACCGCAAAACAAGTCCGCTTACTCTGTGAATGGTACTTGCGTGTTCGCAAGTCGCAGTAATAACCAAGAGTAAACCAACATGACGCAGTTCATTGATCGGCGACGTAACGCCAGCAAGAAAAGCACTGTCAACCGGCAGCGCTTTTTGCGTCGTTATAAAAATCAAATCAAGCGTGCTGTATCCGAAGCGATTGGCAAACGCAGCATCACTGAAATTGATAAAGGTGAAAACGTTTCCATTCCGGCCAGAGAGTTGAATGAGCCACGGTTTCACCGCGGGCAGGGTGGACGGGTGGAACGTGTTTTGCCAGGCAATGATGAATTCCTCGCCGGTGATCGAATCAAGCGTCCCGGTGAAGAGGCAGGCAAGGGCCCGGGCAGTCAGGCGAGTAACAGTGGTGAAGGAGAGGATGAGTTTGTCTTTGAGCTGTCGCGCGAAGAGTTTCTGGATTTGTATTTTGAGGATCTGGAACTGCCTGATCTGGTCAAGAAAGAGTTGGCACGCATCACGACATATAAGACTGTGCGAGCAGGTATTTCTACCAGTGGCGTTCCCACCAATATCAATGTTCTGCGCTCCATGCGTCAGGCAACCGGTCGAAGAGTGGCTCTGTCTGCAAAGAAAAAGAAGCGATTGCTTGCGCTTGAGGAAGAGCTGTCACGATTGCTGGCAGCTCCCGACGCTGACCAGGCTGAAGTTGCGAAATTGCAGCAGGATATTGAGATACTGAAAAGAAAAATCGAAGCGGTGCCTTTTATCGATACCATTGACCTGCGCTACAATAACCGGGTACGCAGACCTGCTCCATCTACCCAGGCAGTGATGTTTTGCATTATGGACGTTTCAGGGTCCATGGATGAACCCAAAAAAGACATTGCCAAGCGGTTTTTTATTCTGCTTTATCTGTTTTTGACTAAAAATTACAAGAAAATTGAGCTGGTGTTTATCCGTCATCACACATCGGCCAAGGAAGTCAGCGAGGAGGATTTTTTCTATTCAAGAGAAACAGGCGGCACGGTGGTGTCGAGTGCGCTGGAGTTGTTAAGCCATAGTATTGAGACGCGATATAACCCGCAAGCCTGGAATATCTATGTGGCACAAGCTTCGGATGGTGATAACTGGAATGCGGACTCGCCCTATTGTCTGGAGTTGCTGCGCGACAAAATTGTGCCGCTGGTTCAGTATTTTGCCTATATAGAAATCATGCCACGCCATCATCAGAGCTTGTGGGAGGTCTATCAACAACTCTGCGAGTTATACCCCAATTTTGCCATGGAAAACATTGATCGTGTGGCTGATATCTATCCTGTATTTCGTGCATTGTTCAAGAGGAAAGCGGGATGAAAAAGAAACTGCTCTCAACCGGATCGGAATGGACGTTTGAATTGATACAGGCGTATGACCGGGAAATTGCGCGTCTGGCGAAAAAATTCAAACTGGACACTTACCCCAATCAAATCGAAGTGATCAATGCTGAACAAATGATGGACTCCTATGCTTCGGTAGGCATGCCCATTGGCTATAGTCACTGGTCTTTTGGCAAACATTTTGTCGGCGTGGAAAAAAGTTATCAACGCGGACAAATGGGTCTGGCCTATGAGCTGGTGATTAATTCCAATCCCTGTATTTCCTATCTAATGGAAGAAAACAGCATGGCAATGCAGGCGCTGGTGATAGCTCATGCCTGTTATGGCCATAACTCATTTTTCAAGAACAATTATTTGTTTAAAATGTGGACGTCGGCTGATGCGATCATTGATTATCTGGTGTTTGCCAAACATTATATCAGCGAATGCGAGGAGCGATACGGCATTGATGCGGTGGAAACCATCCTCGATGCTTGTCATGCCCTGATGAATTATGGTGTTGATCGTTACAAACATCCGCCGCCATTGTCCATTCAGGAAGAAAAAATTCGCCAGCAAAATCGGGAAATCTATTTGCAATCTGAAGTGAATGAGCTTTGGCGTACCATTCCGCAGGGCAAGGCATCAGTGCGTGATGGAGAAAAACGCCGTTTTCCGGAAGAGCCCCAGGAAAATATTCTGTATTTTATTGAAAAAAATGCACCATTACTCAAGCCCTGGCAGCGTGAAATAGTTCGCATCGTCAGGAAAATTGCACAGTATTTCTACCCGCAAGGGCAAACCAAGGTCATGAATGAGGGCTGGGCATGCTTCTGGCATTACACCTTGTTGCATGAGCTTTATGATGAAGGCATGCTGACCGATGAGTTCATGATGGAAATTTTGCAAACGCATACCAATGTCATTATGCAACCGGCCTATAACAACCCACATTTTAATGGCATTAACCCGTATGCCCTGGGTTACCGGAT
>CAZDYY010000213.1:0-4099 GCA_964509745.1 uncultured Legionella sp.
CGATATCATCAATAATATGCCTGGTTTCTTCAGCCTTGAGTTCATGACCATAGATTTTGGACCGGATATAACTCACCGAATCAAGTGGCCTGGGATGCGTGACGGAAATGTCATCTCCCTCCTTTGCCGATAACAAGTGCCAGGCATAGTCAGACAAGGCGGCCTCATTATGTCTTAACAAATCTGTTTCAACGGTGTTCAGGGTTGCGATAATGGAACGTTCATGCAAATTCACACGCACACGGGCCTGGGCGTAAAAACCTTCTGATTTACACACATGACAATCCTCACGCATGTATATCACGGGCTCCTTATAGGTATTGATACCCAGATACTTTAACGTCAGGGTTGAGTGCTTGTCCTTCATAGCCGGCGCTCCATCTGTTGTCCTCACAAGTTGACAGGATCACTCAGTCCACTATACTGAAAAATCCGGAAATTCACCAAAAGGGAACTTTCATTATGACAACGGAACGTTATTTATCAAAACAATTGCAAAAATTCTCCATTCTGGATTTAACCCTGGTAAAACTGGTTTATCTGGTCTTTGGTATTCTGATTTTTTCATTGTACTCTGAATTAACCCTGCTCAGCTGGTGGTTTTATTTCGCGCTTGCTTTATTGTGCAACTGCCCGTTATTGATTCATCTGTTCTCACAAAAAGGGCCGCTGGTGGAAAAAATCCAGAAATATATTAAAACAAATAATCCTTCCAACCAGGTATTACTGTTCCTGAATGTTTTTTTCCTTGCACTGATGCTTTGCACCCTGATTCCTGTCCTGGCCAGTGCGTCATGGTGGGTATACGTTATCCTCATGATTATCACAGGCATCAAGCCGCTCACCACTACCTGGGTCTGGTGAGCACTTTCCTGAGGCTTCCGGGGGTCAATATGATCAGAACCGGAAGCCAGATCAGGGTATAAAGAATGGCATATGCCAGAGCGGCATTTTGCGGCGAGAAATCATGAAATAACGTTTTCGTAATACAGGTCTGGATATTCATCATGCTACCGTTTCCTGTCTGGACCAATACGCTGACCTGAATTTTTAAAAAAATCACATGCAGTAAATAAACCAGCATGGCATGACGCCCAAACAATTCAAATGGAAACGCCCAGCGGATTTTTTGCTTTATTTCTATCAACTGGTAAAGACCTGAAAAAAAGACCAGGGCCAGTCCGCCTGTCCATAACACATAGGAACTGGACCACAGCGATTTGTTAATGGGCAACCATTGTCCCCATACCCCGCCAGCCAGTGTAATCAACACCCCTGGAACGAGCATTAACGTACGCTTTTGTGCAGGTGAACGCGATGAAATCAGACAAAAACCAATCAGGTTCCCCAGCAAAACCGATGCAATGGCAGGGATGGTACTCAGCAGCCCTTCCGGATCAAATCCTGGGCGATACATATGTTCAGGCTTCAGAATGATCCGGTCAATATAACCGGCCAGATTGCCAGTTTGCGAAATGGCGTCAACTCCGGGCAGAAGCGGGAGACAGCCATATATCACCAGCAGCGAAAGCATCATGCAGGCCTGGGTACGACAACTGGAAACCAGAAACAGGCTTGCTGAAACAAAATAACAAATCGCAATTCGTTGCAAAACCCCCAAAAAACGCAAGTGATTTAAATCAAAATGATGGGGGAAAATATTGAGTAACACGCCTGCTAAAAAAATATAGCCGCTGCGTTTGAAAATCATTGCAAACAAGGCCGGTGTTGCACTGCCTTTGGCCCGTAAACCTGTTAAAGCCAGTACCGCAGAAATACCCAAAATTACGATAAAGAAAGGAAAGACCAAATCTGCTGCAGTACAACCGTTCCATGCAGAATGTTCCAGCCAGCTCCACGGGGTACGATTCCCGGGACTGTTAACCAGAATCATCAAGGCCACAGTAATACCGCGAAAAACATCAAGGGAACGCAAACGCGTGCCATTCCGGTTGCTGCAAGGGTCTGTCTTGATTGCTGTTATAGAATATTCTGGCATCACTGAATATTATCTGGTACAAAAAAATAACGAAACGACATGGTAGCAGAGCCCTCATGAAGAATACAGTCACACCCCCGGCAAGTATCTACTCCAGACGGCTGCAATCTTCCCTGTCGAGCATCGAGGAATCCCTCAACAGTTCTTCATCATCGGAAGACAATAGTACAGAAAAAGAACCACCGGTTCTAACGCGCCTGGAGCCACTCGCCCCGCCGCCACCCGGAATACATGCTTCATGCCTCAATCACCATCATCTATTCTCACCCAACAGATTAACGCACAAGCAACTTCAGCAAAAATTACATCAGTTTGTTCGCGAACAATTCCAGCATAGCATGCACCGCAAGAACATTCTCAATATTGAATCAGCCTGGCGACAATACAACACCATCCCGGTTGCAACACCGTTTATCCGTAATTGCATGCAACCACTGCAAATCACCCCCAAACAGAAAAATGAATTTTTACAACAGATTGAACATGAGCACCCACACATTAATCACCAGCAACGTACGTTTATAAGAAACGCTTTTGAATGCAACAACCGCTATCCCGGGCATGCGTTTTTATTTGGAGCCAGCATTGATTTGACGCGCCTGATAGAGACTCGAAAAGGTCAATTGTTTCCTGAGTACTCAGAAAGGCCCGGTTGCCGCATCAAAATTTGAGCAATAAGGCGCAGGCTGGGCCTCGGCCCAGCAAATCAGTTGCCAACACAATAAATCCCCCATGCTGATTCTTTGATTATCAATAGATCATGTCCTTCCAGTAAAACTGCTCAACTTTAATCATTAATCCCGGCTATATTGTTCCCATCAAATCAATACGGGGACAGCAATGCCAAAACGAACATCACTTGATGAGGTGATACAACGCGTGGAATTTCACTCAAAAGCAGGTGATTTGGTCTTGGAAAAGACAGTAGCACAGCTTTATTGGTAGGACACGATATACGCAATCTTGGTCAAAACCAAACATGTGGCTTTACTATGTGCTTTATTTGTGTTAATATTGACCATATTTTTAAAATTTTGTCAGGTACACAGATAACTTTATCAAGGGAGGTGTTTTATGCCTATGAAGTACTATCAATTTGGCGATAATTTCTCGCAAATCGCGAGATTAGAGACCACTCAAAGGTTATTTTCCAGCCATGTGCGGCATGCTACAACGCCATATAGCAGCCTCAAATATCATGCTTGCGCTGTAAGATATCCACTTTTGCATCTTGCAAAATCTGTCTATGGGCTGGTGGCTACAGCAGATGGTTGTATTGATACACTGGATATATATCTTTGGTTCCATACCGATGGAGAGACGAGGAGGATGATGAAAGGGATAGGGTTGGCTTTGGCTAATGTGGCCTTGAACCTTCTTGGTGCTGCAGTTGCAATTATCATTTTCATTACCAAAACATTGAGTACGTTGGTGAATATGGGTTATGAAACTAAAAACATAGTATCTGTAGAGGATAAGTATATAAATTCGGAAATGAACAGTTTCTTTTAATCGCCACCATAATAGAGCCGCCTCAGTTTAAAAACCTTTGGCGGCCTTGAGTAAAACAATGGATTAATGTTAAATCCATTGTGTTCTAACTCTTTTTGCATCCTTTGCCTCACATGCCTCACAATAAATGAGGCTTTTGATCATGTCATTTAATATTAGTCAAATTAAATATGAAAATTCATAAAACGCGTATTGAGACATTGGAAAAATAACATCTCTAATCATCGATCTATTGATAATCAAAGAATCAGCATGGGGGATTTATTGCGTTGGCAACTGATTTGCTGGGCCAAGGCCCAACCTGCGCCTTATTGAGCAAATTTTGATCCGGCAACCGTGTCCCATAATGGAAAATTCAGTGCATAAACACAGTAAATGATATATAATATTCATTTTGATTGAATGATGTTCACTAATGACGGATTCTGTTTTAACAACACAAACAACCCGGTACAATTTTAACACCTGGCTATTTAAATTCGTGAGCGGACTGGGAATTGGGCTGGTCAATGCCACGTTCGTTACACCGATTGTTCAGCCCGTTCACTTTATTTGATGTAAAACCCCGTAATTTTTTTCAAATTAATT
>CAZDYY010000214.1:0-4095 GCA_964509745.1 uncultured Legionella sp.
GTAATGCCTTGTTGATTGATGCCGGTGTGGGCGCTGTGATTTTTGCCTGGATTTTCTTCATTGTAAAAGACAAACCCCATGCAGAGCCGATGAAAGATGCCGTCAAGGAAACCCGTGCAGTGCAAAAAGGGTTTTTGCATGTTCTGGCCAATCGTCAGACTTGGCTTGCCGGGTTGTATACATCATGCCTGAATTTGCCCATCATGGTGCTGTGTGCCTTGTGGGGCGCCAGCTATCTGCAGGAAGTGCATCAGCTGACGGCCATTGCTGCCAGTAATGTCGTGAGTTTGATTTTCATGGGCAGCATCATTGGCTGTCCGTTGGTCGGATGGCTCTCCGATAGCATGGGTCGACGCAAACCCCTGATGCTGGCGGGTGCCATTGCGACCTTGTTGACCGTTATCCCACTGTTTACCGGTGCGGTGTTATCAGAAACCATGCTGGGTCTTTTATTTTTTTCTCTCGGCCTTTTTACCAGCACCCAGGTGATTGCATATCCTTTAATTGCAGAAAGCAACCGGGATGAGAACACCGGGGTGGCTACAGGCATGGCGTCCGTGATTATCATGGGCGGTGGTGGACTGGGGCAGGTGTTGTTTGGCTTCCTGATGAATCAGCATGCTGGAATGGCAACAACGCATTACACAATTGCAGATTTTCAATTCGCCATGTGGATTTTTCCAATAGCCGCGGTTATCGCATTATCAGCCGTATTATTAACCCGCGAGACATGGTGTACGCGGATTAACAGGAGTAGCGATGCAAATGATTGAAGAATATCCTGGCGTGGTGTCGACACGGACGGCGTTGTTGCCCTGGGTGGTTTGTTTTGCTGCGTCATTGTTTTTCTTTTATGAGTTTATCCAGGGAAACATGTTTGCCTCGATTGCGGATAACATCATGCGTGATTTTCACATCCAGGCTGACAAAATGACGTATTTGTCGAGTATTTATTATGCCTCGAATGTACTGTTTCTTTTTATCGCAGGCTTCATGCTGGATCGCTATTCCAGTAAAAAAATTATCATGGTGGCGATGCTGCTTTGTGTGGTGAGTACGTTCATCCTGGCGCATGCGCAGTCATTTTACCTTGCATTGATTTGTCGTTTTGTAACCGGCATTGGTAGCGCATTTTGCTTTCTGGGCCCAATCCGGATCGCTTCTCGCTGGTTTTTGCCGAAGCAAATGGCGCTGGTCACCGGGGCTATCGTCACCATGGCGATGACAGGCGGGATGCTGGCACAATACCCTTTGACACAGCTGGTATTGCATATCGGCTGGCGTGAGGCCTTGATGATGGTGGGATGGCTGGGAGTGGCCATGCTGGTGTTGATGATGTTGCTGGTCAAGGATAAACCTGTTGATATGCCTGATCTCCCGCGGGTGAAAACCAGTCTGCTGGCGCGTGCCAAAACCGCCTGGTTGAATCCGCAAACATTTCGTGCGGCCATGTATACCAGTTTGATGAATATGGCGGTTGCGGTGGTTGGCGCTGTCATGGGGTCATTGTACCTGATGCAACGTCTTGATGTGAGCAAGGCGGATGCCGCGATGGTCAATTCGATGCTGTTCCTCGGATCTATTATTGGTGGCCCTGTCATGGGCTGGTGTTCTGACAAACTGGGTTTGCGTATTTTGCCCATGAAAGTGGGTGTGCTGGCCTCATTCCTGGTGCTGGCCGGCATTTTGTATTTGCCCGTTTCTTTATTCATGATGGCGGTGTTATTTTTCCTGCTGGGCTTTTTTACCGCGTCCCAGGTCATTGGCTATGCGCTGGTCGCTGAAAGCAGTCCCCTGGCGATGACAGCAACAGCGGTCAGCCTTGTATCGCTTTTGACGCAAGGCGGATATATTGTCTATCAGAATTTGTTCAGCACGTTGTTAACCTGGAGTGGTCATGCACAGATGGTTGACGGGGTGCCTGTTTATTCGTTACAGGATTATCAGGCCGCGGCGCTTATTTTGCCTCTCGGGCTGGGTTTGGCACTGTTTGCTATTTCAGGTTTGAAAGAGACGCATTGTCGGCATGTTCAGGGATAATTGATGATGAGAGATGCTCGCGTTTGTGTACTATTGATGGATTCTCTGGGGGTTGGCGCCAGCCTTGATGCAGCAGGGTATGGTGATGCTGGTGCCAATACCTTCGGCCACATTGTTGAAGCATGTCGTGAAGGGCGGGGAGATAAAGCCGGATTACGCAAGGGTCCTTTGTCTATTCCCAATCTGGCACGTCTGGGTCTCTATCACGCGGGTGTTGCCAGTTCCGGTTTGAAAATGATTGATTTGGCAACCCTTGCCATGCCTGGCGGATTGTATGGTTATGCCGTAGAGCAAAGCCTCGGCAAGGATACCCCGAGTGGTCACTGGGAGCTGGCGGGCGTGCCGGTTATGTATGAGTGGGGCTATTTTCCGGATACGCCAGACTGCTTCCCCAAAGCATTAATCGATGAGTTGATTAAACTGGGCAATTTGCCTGGCGTGCTGGGTGAAAAGCATGCCTCCGGTACAGATATTATTGATGAATTCGGTGAAGCGCATCGCCTGACCGGCAAGCCAATTGTTTATACCTCTGCAGACAGCGTGTTTCAAATCGCCGCACATGAAGAACATTTTGGTCTGGAAAGATTATATGAGCTGTGTGAAATTGCCCGCAAACTGGTGGATCCATACAACGTCGGACGTGTGATTGCCAGACCTTTTGTCGGCAAACCCGGATCGTACTCACGGACGGGGAACCGGCGCGACTATTCAACCTTGCCGCCGGCAAAAACACTGCTGGACCATTTAAAAGAGGCAGGCAGGGAAGTGATTGCGATTGGCAAGACAGCCGATATTTTTGCTCACCAGGGCATGACACAGACCATCAAGGCAACAGGCAATATGCCGTTGTTTGATGCCACTCTGGAGGCGTTTTCATCTGCTCCTGCCGGCAGCCTGATATTCACCAATTTTGTAGATTTTGATTCATCATATGGCCATCGACGTGATATAGCGGGATATGCTCACGCACTGGAGCAGTTTGATGCCCGCATTCCCGAACTGGAAGCGATACTTAATCCTGATGATGTGATTGTGATCGTGGCTGATCATGGTTGTGACCCGACTTTTCCTGGTTCTGATCATACCCGGGAACATATTCCTGTTCTGGTGTCAGGCCCTGGAATCAGGGGACGTTGTATTGGGCGACGAGATACTTTTGCTGACGTTGGGCAGAGTCTTGCTGAATACATGGGATTGTCGCCATTATCCCATGGCATCTCTTTTATCCAGACAGACTGAATATGTTATTCCCCGCACTCTTTACCCAGTATTGTACAACGCTTGAGCTCAAACTGACTTCCTTGCGCCGGGATGTTTTATATGTGTTGTGGCGTGCAACAAAACCCCTGAAAGCATATGAAATCCTCGATGCCTTGTTGAAAATCAAACCGAATTCAACCCCGCCCACGGTTTACCGGGCACTGGAGTTTTTTGAAACCAATGGACTGGTGCACAAAATAGAATCCATTCAATGCTATACCTTGTGCCATGAGCCCTGTAAACAACTGCCATCTGAAGTCTTGATGGTGTGTGGCGATTGCCATCAGGTGGTTGAGGTATACGATGAAGGGGTTCGGGAATTGTTTGCCAGTCTGGCCGGTGCCAATGATTTTCAACTCAGACAGAATGCTGTGGAATTGAAAGGCACGTGCCGGGACTGTGTGCAGGGCATACTCTGAAGCATGTTCTCTCGTCTGTCTGTCATAATGACCATGTTTCGCTGATTCTCCCCTTGAATTTTGTATTATCATCCCCATCTTGAACCTTATTGCAAACTCTGTGAGGACTTATTTTGGAACAATTTCGCGGTACGACCATCCTGTCAGTCAGGCGGGGCAAGAAAGTTGTGATTGGCGGGGATGGGCAGGCAACGCACGGCAATACGGTGATGAAAAGCAACGTGCGCAAGGTGCGACGGCTTTATAAAGATAAAGTCCTTGCAGGTTTTGCCGGCGGTACAGCGGATGCGTTTACCCTGTTTGAGCGCTTTGAAAGCAAGCTGGAAATGCATCAGGGACACCTCGTGCGCGCCGCGGTTGAAATGGCTAAAGACTG
>CAZDYY010000215.1:0-4091 GCA_964509745.1 uncultured Legionella sp.
ATTTTACAAACCAGCATACCCTCCAGGACAATTACACTGATAACCCATGGGATTTTTTCCGCAGGCAAGAACTGTACCTGAATGCCAATTCAGGCCCAACGTCAATGCCTTCCTACCATTTTACGCAATACTTCGCTGTCGGAACTGCGTTATCGCAAGCCTATGATTCATATTGGCCCTACCTGATCACTGCAGCAGGATTACTGCCTGATTTTCGCGGGCATAATCACTGGACATCGGATATGTTTGCCGGTGCGGCAATCGGTACATTAATCGGCTATGCTGTAACCAACAATTTGAAAAATAAACTGGGACTGGGTAAAGAACAGCATCTCGCGCTGGAACCTGATTTAAAAAATCACGCACTTAACCTGAGTTACAGAACGCGACTGGATTAATATGAGTGAATAAACAAGGGGGTGAAACATGATGAATACATTGTTAATCTTCCTTGGAGCAGGCCTTGGTGGCGTTTTCCGCTATCAGGTCGCCAATGCTGTGTATTTCTTTTCAGGACGTCAATTTCCCTATGGAACTTTGGTTGTTAATGTAACCGGGTGCTTTTTAATGGGATTCCTGTTTGCCATACTGCTGGAGCGTTTTGATGGCATGGGATCTTCCTTGCGTGCCTTTCTTTTGATAGGTTTACTGGGTGGCTACACCACTTTTTCTTCCTTTTCCATTGAAACGCTGAATCTGGTTGAAAATGGAAACTGGTCAAGTGCCGCCTTGAATGTATTGCTCAGTATGGTGCTATGCATGATAGCCGTCTGGGTGGGTGTTATTGGAGGAAGACAGGTATGAAAACAGTCGATGTCGTTATTGCAAGAATCTATATCACAGAATCATCGCATTTACTCAACAGCATTGTGAACTATTTAAAACAGGAAGCCCATATCCGCGGTATCAGTGTTTTTCGTGCCATCAGCGGCTTTGGTGAAACCGGCAATCACAGCTCCTCCCTGCTGGATCTTTCGCTGGATTTGCCTCTGGCAATCGAGTTCTTTGACAGCCGGGAAAAAATTGAATTTGCCCTGGCTCATTTAAGCCAGACCCTCAAGCCAGAACATATTGTTTTTTGGGATGCAAGGGCGAACGGGTAAAGTCAGCCCTGAAAGTCAGCATGCGGAGACTGGTGTTACTTGCGTTGATATTCTACAATGGGTAACTGCTCGCACGGGCACAATGACAGGGAGAGTAACAATGGGAATGTCCATACGGAATAAAATGTTTATATCATGTCTGCTTGCCGGCTGCACTTCGCCAGCGCTGCATGCAGGTGATATGGGCCCTGTTGAAACCCGTCCGCGATTTATGCCGTTTATTTCCGGCGAAGCCGCATATACCTCGCCGCAGATCAACGGATATAACATAACAGGCGGGACTCAATTTGTTAACTCGACGACCTCGACCCGGGACTGGGGTGGCCGATTTGCCGCGGGCGGAATCTACACCTTGTCAAACCGGATTGCAATCGGCGCAGAAATGGGCTGGGCGTACCTGTTTCATGCCAGCCTTGTACCGGAAGCCACCCGTATCAGTGGTTCAAGCACTTACCTGCTGACACTGGATGAGTATGGCATTGATATCCTGCCAGGACTCTATTATACCCAGCCCAAATATGACCTGTTTTTCAAGGCCGGCGTGCTGTTTGTCAATCTGCATACAAACGCGTCCCTGTCTCCCGATGGCACAACGCAATTGAACACCTCAATCCCGGGCGCCATGGCTGAAATCAAGCTGGGTGGAGAATATCATCTGACGAAAAACTGGATGGCCACAGCATCATGGATGCATGCGTTTGGAGGCAATTTAAGCCTGAATGCGCCAGCGATTAGTTTTACCCCGGTGGTGACCATGGGAATCCGCAATCCCACGCTTGATGCGATTATGCTGGGCGTTGGATATCGATTTGCCTGAAGCCAAACCTCAGCCAAACCGGTATTCAATTCCGAACAAGGCAACATTGAGTGATGGCGTTGCTACTTCAATGTCTGTATTGCTGATAAAAAAACGGTTACCAAAAGTATGCATCCATGCCCCTGTCACCACCAGCCGATCCGCCAAATGCCAGGCTACTCCGGGCTTGATTTCAGGCAACACCATGCGTACATTTTGCGTGGTATTGATAGCCGCTGGTAATGGATTTGGCAAGAGACTCATGACATAGGGGTTATTTTGAAAGGCACCCGCCTGAAGCAGGCGGGACAGGTCAAAAAAGGCATTGGCTTTCATGTTCTCAAAAAATGCACCGGCTTTGAAAAACAAATCATACTCAGGCTGGGTATAAACTACTCCGGCAAGCAAATCAAGACCGTATGTATTCATCGACAGGCCTGCAGTTCCCGCAGGAGGAATGATCTCTATTTTGGGGCTGACGACATAAATATGCGGGTCAAGATAGCTGTTCCCATAATATCCCCCGCCTAATTCCGCACTGACACTGAATCTTTCGGTCATGGGATGCAAAATTCCAGCGGCAATCCGGCCGCCCCAGCCGTTTTTCGCGGTAGAGGAATTCATTGAAGCAATGTTATAAAGATTATATCTGACGCCATCATTGCGAGGCCAGGAATAGGAGCCTTCTCCGGACACAAACGGCTTGAAGAGTGGGGGAAGGTCTGCATGAGTTACAAAAGAGGCACATAGACCAAGCAGAAAAAGAGGCGTTAATTTATTTGTCACATTACCTCCAGGCATGGGCTGTGGGGCGCGGGACTTTAAACTGAATAACATGAAAAGTTCTCATATTATTCAGCTGAAAAAGTCGCGATCCGGTGATTATGTTCTGTTAAGTCGTCACATTCTCAACCGTAGCTGTGCCTTGATTATAAGCCTCACCGCCTGCGCCGGTAATCCGGATATTGTACTGCAGAACTGTATTTGGATAGTTCGAAGCACACACCTTCAATGAGTTATCAGGACAAAAACCGCATCCGGAATAAGTCGTATTAAATTGCGTTACCGTTGTAGGTGTACATGGATAGCTCAGAATATGACAGTTCGGTGCCACAGGAACATCCCCATTCGCAGTAAAAGCTCTGTTTAACTGCAGCTTCAGGACAGGAGCAAGACCATAATTTACACCACTTGCAGTATTAACGCACACCACACCTTCCGTATCACCACAGGGATTCTGCGCAGCACCTGCCTGAAAGACAACGCATTGAATTCCAGGAAAATTTATAGAGGTTGGGGTGAGTGTAATTGCGCCTCCGGCATAGCCTGCCTCACAGCCGAGGATCATCCCGGAAATCAGCGATGCTAATAATACTTTTTTAATCATTTCATATCTCCAGTGGTGTCAAAGTCATAACGTAATGAGAGTACAGCTTCGTTACCTGCAACAGAATTACTGATACTGCCTACCGTAGGATAAGCATCTGATGGTCCTGTAGTCGCCTTGCCCAGATTGGCATAACGATAGGCCAGACCAAGCTTCAGCTTGTCTGTCAGGTTAAGGTTGCCCCCAAGACCCACACGCCATGCAAACGCGGTTGATGCATTTGAACTGAATGCAGCACCCTGTACACGGACATTTTGCGGCGGCACATTTGGAAGAGGCTCTTCCTGATAGTTATTGGTGGTTTTCCAGGCGGCACCAATGGCAACATCAATAAAGGGCATCAGCTGTCCCACATGGCGCAAATCCAGCTGGTTGTCCAGCCAGAGCACGTTGGTAGACTGGATGGTGTAGTTATAAGAATAGGTAGGAACCGACTGATATTTAACAATTTGTCCGGTCAAATCAGCATTGGAGTAATAATTATACGCCAGACCTAAACGATCAGACGGGAACACTGTTGAAGGCAATGAAAACTGCACGCCTGCAGCCGCACCAGCCAGCCAGTGGTTGCCCAGCAGGATTGAATTATAATCATCCGGCAGGTTAACACCAGGCATTGGTTCGGTATTCACATTGGTTGGTGCAATGGAAAACACATACCCGCCTTCCACGCTCACCCATGGTTTGTATCCACCGAAACGCGGAGCAACCTCAACCGCGCCCATTTTACTCATGTAGACATCATTTGAAACATGGGAATGTTGGGCCATGCGCATGGAAGCAGCCTGAGGTCTGTATGGTGCAG
>CAZDYY010000216.1:0-4057 GCA_964509745.1 uncultured Legionella sp.
TATGGCTTCTGGGCACCCCCTTGAGAATGCGCAACAAATAATTATCCAGACGCTGACCATCTTCTTCAGCGGTTATTTCCTTGTAATAAACATCATTCATATGTTAAACCTGTTTCCTGAAGATAATTTCTTTGATATCATCAAAGAGGAGCGGGTACAAATACATCCGCGCGAGAATTATAACGCATATTACGAATAAAAAGTTTACCGGATGGTAAAAAAATTAACGGTACCATAAGAGGTATAGACAACAACGAGACGCGCTTTCCTTAAGTTGATGATAATTAAAGCAGCATCCCAAATCGGAGCCTGACTCATTTCAGATACCCACGCATGCCAGACATACCATATTGATTGGTATGCACCTTACGACAAGAAGGTAGCTCGCGCCCGGTCTGTATTTAACGTTTTAGGGCATGCCTGGAAACACACATAGAATGTGATGTTTCCAAAAGAAAAGATATCTCTCGTTCACAGACTGCGGTCTTTCAGTCAAATACCATGTCACATATGACAGGCCAGACTTGAATAGTGCAAACCGTCCAGCAAGAGATACCCGCTTTACCTGTCTTTACTTGAGTCTTTAGCGCCCTCCACAGGGGTTAACAATGGAAAAAATGCTGATAAATGCTACACAAGCCGAGGAGGTACGTGTTGCGCTGGTTAAAGATAATCATTTATATGACCTTGACATTGAATGCCCGTCTGAAGTCAAGAAAAAGGGCAACATATACAAGGCAGTTGTAACACGCCGCGAACCAAGTCTGGACGCAGTGTTTGTTGAGTACGGCTCCAAACGCCAGGGATTTCTGCCCGTCAAGGAAATTGCACCGGAATATTTCAATAAACAACCCGCTGGCGACGGCAAAACACCGGTGACTGCCCTCATTCGTGAGGGGCAGGAACTGCTGATTCAGGTTGACAAGGAAGAGCGCGGCACAAAGGGCGCTGCCCTCACCACGTTTATCACGCTGGCCGGATGCTACCTGGTGTTGATGCCCAACAGTCCCCGTTCAGGCGGAATATCCCGAAGGATAGAAGGCGACGATCGTGATGAGTTGAAAGAAACCCTCAATGCGCTTGAACTCACCGAAGACATGGGGCTGATTATCCGCACTGCCGGTGTTGGCAAAAGTCAGGATGAATTGCAAGGTGACCTGGACATGCTGGTTAACCAGTGGCAGGCGATCAAGCACGCCTATACCACGCAGCTTGCTCCATGCCTGATTCATCAGGAAGGCGATGTGATTATCCGTTCAATCCGCGATAACCTGCGCAAATCCATTGGTGAAATCATCATTGATGACCAGATTTCCTATGTCAAGGCCAAACAATATATCGAACAAGTCAAACCTGACTTTCTGCCCAATTTAAAGTTATACAATAATACCATTCCCCTGTTTAACTATTATCAAATTGAAAGCCAGATCGAAACAGCCTACCAGCGTGAAGTATTGCTGCCTTCCGGCGGTGCGCTGGTCATTGATCGTACGGAAGCCCTGGTCTCCATCGACATCAACTCAGCCAAAGCCACCAGTGGGGCGGACATTGAGGCTACTGCGCTGAACACAAACCTTGAAGCTGCAGACGAAATCGCCAGACAATTACGTCTGCGTGACCTGGGCGGCCTTGTGGTCATTGATTTCATTGATATGTCATCAAGTAAAAACCAGCGAGACGTGGAAAATCGTTTGAAAGAAGCATTAAAGGCAGACCGTGCACGCATCCAGGTTGGTCGTATCTCCCGTTTTGGTTTGCTGGAAATGTCTCGTCAACGCCTGAGGCTTTCTCTGGGTGAAACCGCCCAGGACGTTTGCCCGCGCTGCGAGGGCCGAGGCACAGTCCGCAATATTCAATCCAGTGGACTCTCCATCATCCGGCTGATTGAAGAAGAAGCCCTGAAGGATAAAACAGCCGAAGTGCATGTTCAGCTTCCCGTTGATATGGCTACGTTTATCATGAACGAAAAACGTGACTTTATTTTCAACATTGAAAAACGCCACGGGGTTCATGTGATCGTGATTGCCAACCCATACCTGCAATCCCCACAATATGCGATTACCCGCCTGAAGGAAGATAATACGGGTAAAAACAAAAAGCCCAGTTATTCACTGATTCAACAACCGGAAATTGAAATCGCGCGCTCGGGACAGCAATCAGCCAAAATTGATATACCCGCTGTAAAAGCCTATGACGGACAACCATCGCCAAGACAAAAAGAACCCGGGTTTTTTGTGCAATTGTGGAATACCATTATCGGGAATAAAGATGCTGACACAACGTCCCGAACCAGCACATACAAAGCAAAACCAACTGAACAGGCACCAAAATCAAAGGGTAGCCAGCACGGTGTACGACATAACGTCAATCGCAAACGACATTCATCGTCCCCTAATCCAGTTCAGCCACAGCGCCCTGTAACATCATCTGCCTCAAGGAAAAAACAACCCGGCGGACCGCAACGCGGGAGAGTGATCACTGGCAAGCCTGAACATGCAATAAAAAAAGCTGTTACCAGCAAAGAATCAGCAGGAAGTGAAGGGACTGTAGAATAGCGGCTGACTGTTCCATGGGTTTTATTATTAACATCACTCCCCCGCGACGCTCGGGATGACCTGGGGAGTGACTATTTAACAAGGATGTTTTTATGGATATGCCCAAACTGAATAACTTGAATACGATCGAGGAAAATGATCAATCATCTGAAAGCAGTTATGGCGCCAGCGAAGGGATTCACAGTCTTTCTTCTCCACAAAATACCAGTGCTCATCCCGCTTTTTCACCATCCAGGAAAAAAAAAACGCGGGATCCTGTCACTCCTGACCCAAGTCTAGCCCCATCTGATTATGTATCAGAGTTAAGCGACTCATCAGGAACACTGTGTTTACATACTCCGCCCCGCTTTGAAACAGTCGGATCCGGTGTCTTTTCTTCACCTGAAAGCACAAAAGTACTGATCACTTCGTCAAGTTCAGATCTTTATTTATCCAGCGATAGTTCATCAATGTACGAGACTTCAGAAAATACTAGTTTAAATTCATTGCAAGCACTGTCTGAAATTGATAAAAACATTGTTACAACAAAAGACAAGGCCACTCAAACGCCTCCCACACCCGCCTCCCCGCGCTCGTTGCTGGATGAATGGCTGTTCTGGTTGCTGCCCTGCTGCAAACCCACAGCCAATAACGCCAGTTTTCTGCTGTTGGCCAGTGGAGCGGTTATCCTGACAACGGGACTGGGTCTGTCCCTGGCGCCCTGCATTCAAATGGCAGGCGCTGCATTCGTTGGTTTCGGAGCATTGCTGGGAATGTTTGGCCAGTTTGGCAAACAGGTTGATGAGACTACCCCGGAAGCAGGTGATGCGCCAGGGCATCATGCGAACAATAATTTTAAATAATCACTCCGTAACTATCGAGTAACTTAAGCAAATTAGTAACTACTTACCCCAAATTAATATGGAAGGTGTTTCGTATGATGGATCACCGGGTTTTAAAGGTTACACTGAAGACATATCCTGGTATAAACCAACGCGCCTCAATGCCAGGTTTTCTCGATTTACCACATTGAATGAGGGTAATTTTGATGTATTTTTTCATCTTTGGTAATCAAAGGCGCTTGAAAAACCGATGCATTTGCGACAATCAACCGGTCAAAAGGATCACGAGTCCATCCTTGTAGCTGAGCTTCCTCAATGATGCGATAAAAATCTATTCTGGATATGGTTAACCCGAGATGGGCATCCAAATATCGAATCACATCGGCTCCAGTGACGGTTATGCGCCCGATTTCATTTAAAAACGTTAACTCAAGTTCAACCATTGGCGAAACATACAAGTCCTTTGTTTCCAGTTTTTTTTGAATATTCGCAGGAATTTTATGCAACAACCCCTCATATAACCAAACCAGTACATGAGTATCCAGAAAAATCATAAGTCATTTTCCTGTTGCCATTGGGAAGACCAGTCCATATGAACAATACTGTCCGGGTCAGCACAAATTGTACCAGGATGTGGCTTGAGACTGGCCAGCTTCCCTCCGGTCTTTTTTTGCTCAACAA